>CAZDGY010000747.1:0-3794 GCA_964504685.1 uncultured Kofleriaceae bacterium
CCTCGCCGACCGAGATCTCGACGATCGTCGCGGGAATGCCGAGCTGGACCGGCGACGACTGGTCCATCGTCTGGCTGTTGCCGATCTCGCCTTCGCCGCCATGGCCGAAGCAGTAGACCGCGCCATTCGTCGTGAACGCGCATGTCGTCGGATACTCGCCGTCGCCGACTGCGACCCCGGCGATTCCGGACAGACCGGGCACTTGCGTCGGTGTCGGTTGCGTCATCGGCCCACCGGTGCCGAGGCCGAGCTGACCCGCCGAGTTGTCGCCCCAGCACCACAACGAGCCGCCCGCATCGACCGCGCATGTCGTATCGCCGCCCGCGGCGATCGACTTCATGTTCGAGAGTCCGGACACTTGTTCCGGCATCGCGTGGTCCGGTCCGGAGGTGCCGAGCTGACCGGCCGAGTTGTGGCCCCAGCACCAGACGCCGCCGTTGACCACTGCACACGAGTGCTCGTCGCCGGTCGCGATCGCGGTCGCGCCTGAGACGCCCATCGCGGTGACCGCGACGCGCGCATCGCTCATCGAGCCGTCGCCGAGCTGGCCCGCGTCGTTGTGGCCCCAGCACACGACCGAGCCACCGGTGATCGCGCACGTGTGCGACGTGCCCGCTGATAACGCCGTCGCTCCGGCGACGCCCATCGCCTGCACCGGAAGTGGGCGATCCGTCGTCGAACCGTCGCCGATCTGCCCCGACTCGTTACGGCCCCAGCACCACACCGTGCCATCCATGCGCAGCGCGCACGCGTGCTGCTCGCCGGCGGCGATCGCGGTCGAGCACGCCGGCGCCGGCGGCTGCTCCGGCACACAGACGTTTTCCTGGCACACGTAGTCGGTCGGACACTCGCCGTTCGGGCCACAGCTGTAATACGTGCCGGTGTAGTCGGCGTTGAGCGTGCACGCCGAGACCAGCGCTGCGAGTAGGACGAGTTGACGCATCTAGAAGCCGCCTCCGAGGAGAACGAGGCCGCCGCCGGTGATCGGCACCGCCGCAAGCCGAGGGCGCTCGCGATCGTGATGATCGGTGAGCCTATGATCGGTGAGATAGAGGATCGCCGCCGTGATCGCGGTCGCACCCGCGACGCCCATACCGATATTGAACGACCACAGCTCGAGGTTTGCGCGATTCTCGAGTGACTTCGCGTCGAGGTACTGGCGGCCGACGCTCGTCGCGTCCCACTGATTGAGCGTGTTGACATCGGAGCGGCCGACGATGCCGAGGTACGTCGCGCCACCCGCGAGCGCGACCGTGATGCCGGTCCACAACCACCACTTGCCGATCATCGGACGCGGGTGATAGGGCCGCGGCGGCTTGGCCGGCTTCGCGTGCGCGACGTGGACGTCGCCAGCCAGCGCGTGACCGACGACCACGAGCGGGACGTCATGCGAGCCGACCTCGACGACGTGGTTGCCGTATTCGTCGAGTGCCGCGATCCGCAGATCGATGCGCGCCGCTTCGGGGAGTTGAACCACGATCGAGTCGGTCCCGGCACCATCGAGCGTCTTCTCTGGCTTGTCGTCGGCAACGAACACGACCCGCGCCTTCGTGATCAGATGCAGGGGATCGCTCTGCACGACGAGCGTTACTTGCGGCGGATCGGCAGAGGTGTCGGCCTTGACCTTCACCGGTGGGTTCTGCTTGCCGAACTCGACCGCGAGCGCGAACGGCTTCGTAATTTTCGGCGACGTGCCGGCCGGCAGTGTGCCGCGCGGTTCGAGCGTCAGCCATTTCTCGAACGCGGTGGTCGCAACCCGCGGTTCACCGAGCGCCGCGGCGACGATCCCGGATAGCTTGTAGATCTCGGCGAGCTCGTCGGGAGACGCGTTGCCGGCGTTGAGCGCGCTGGTCAGCGCGGTCCGCGCCGACGGATAGTCGGAGCTCTCGACCGCCTTGCGCGCCTGATCGAGCGGCGAATACTCGTCAGCAGACGCCCGACCGGCGCCGCCTGCGACGAGCGCAGCGACGACGAGCCAATGCCTCGCCCGGCTCGGCGTGCCCATTCACGAAGTCTACCATTCGAGCCGAAGCGGAGGCGCGGTCTTGCCCGACTCGATCGTGATCGATTGCGCGCGCGATGCGCCGGAAGACAGCGTTGCGCGCACGGTGTGGCGTCCGGGTCCAAGCGAAACGTTCACGAGGGGCGTCTCTCCGAGCCGCCTGCCATCGACGGCGATCGTCGCGAACGGATTCGAGTCGATCGTGATGAACCCGGGTGGGCCGCTCGGCTGCGCCGGTTGCGGATGCGGCTTCACCGCGGGTGGGCGCTTGTCGGGATGTGTCGGAGTCGGCGGCGTCACAGTGCTCGCTGCCTCTGCGGCATCGGGCGCGACGACACCCGCATCGATCGGAGGGGGTGCGACCGCGACGGCCGCATCCGCGACCACTGGAGTCGGCACGGGGACCGGGACCGGAACCGGCACGGGGGCCGGCGCGACAGGCGCGACCGCAACCGCAGGCTCCTGCTTGTGCTGCATGTAGAGATAGCCCGCTGCCGCGATCGCAGCGAGCGCGAGCAGCACGCCGGCGATCCCGACGAACCACAGCAACTTCGACGTGCGCGGCAGCTCGACCTGCATCGTCGCGGTCTTCGGTGGCGTCGCTACGAGCATGGGCTGCGAACGCGGCGACAGCGCGCGCTTCGGTAGCGGCGTCGGATCGCGGCGCATGCCCCCGCCTTGACGCGCGATCAGCTCGGCGACCTCGGCCTGCGCTTCGAGCCCTCTCTTGTACAGATTCGACACCGGGGTGGTCATCTGCTCGCCGAGCGGATTCTCCTCGTCGAGATCCCACGCGCGGCCTTCGCGCGCTTCTTGGAGCAGCTCGCGCTGGTTGTGCAGGGTGTCTTTGAATGCCCGAGTGAACTCGACGCTGATCATCGCCGGCGTGTAAACGCCGCCGAGCGACGACACGGCGCGAGCGAGTGCTTCACCGAACGCGCGAGCGTTGGCGAACCGTTCACTCGGATCGCGGGCGAGTGCCATCGCGAGCGTCGCGCCGAGCTCGGGCGGCACGTCCGGGCGAACCTCGCAGACGTCCGGGATCGGATCGCTCGTGATCGCTTGGAACGTCAGGAAGTCGGTCTCGCGCTTGAACAAGTGGCGCTGCGCGAGCGTTTCCCACAGTACGATGCCGAGCGCGAACACGTCGGTGCGCCGGTCGAGCGTTTCGCCGCGCAGCTGCTCGGGCGCCATGTACGCGTACGTGCCCTTGACCGCGCCGGTGCTGGTCTTCGTCGACGCGTCTTGGACCTTTGCGATGCCGAAGTCGAGCAGCTTGACGATGCCGTCGACCGTGACGAACAAGTTCTGCGCCGAGATATCGCGGTGCACGACCTCGAGCGAGGTGCCGTCGGCGCGCTTGAGTTGATGCGCGTGATGCAGCCCTTCGCACGCTTGCACGCCAAACCCGGCGACGAGCTGCGGATCGGGCGGCGACGGGTACGTATCGTTCCGGCGAAACCGCGAGAGCGGCAAGCCCTCGAGGTACTCCATCGCGATGTAGTACTGCCCCTCCCACTCACCGAGCTCGAACACCTGACAGACGTTCGGATGCGAAATCCGAGCGACGATGCGCGCTTCATCGAGGAACATCGCGACGAACTGAGCGTCCTTCGCGAGATGCGCGAGGATGCGCTTGATGCAGATCAGCTTCTCGAACCCGCCGTCGCCTTCGAGACGCGCCAAAAAGATTTCGGCCATACCGCCAGTCGCGAGCTTCGCGACCAGCGTGTACTTCCCGAAACTTCGTGCCTCCGCCGAGGGCGCCGCGAATTCCACGCCACGAGTATAG
>CAZDGY010000748.1:0-3793 GCA_964504685.1 uncultured Kofleriaceae bacterium
CATCGCTTCGTCGCAATCGAGTGCACCACGCCGCTTCGCGATCGTGCGCAGCTGGCGATCGATCAGCTTCCAGCGCGGCGTCGCGTCTGCAATCCCCATCGCCTCGCCCACGTCGTTCGTCTTCGCCCCATCAAACATACGATCCCTCCTTTCGGGTTCGACGACCGTTCTAACACTGGGTTTTTCGACGCTGCCTCGTGCGTTCTCGTCGACGATTCGCGGTCGTCGACAACGTGTGCGCGTCGCCGCTCAAACGATCGCGCAGCGCGCAAGCCAGCGCACCTCGCGCACGATTCGTCGGCGAGTCACGACTCGTCGCGATTCGTCGTCGCAGAACCTGTCAACCACTTTATGGAAACTATTTTCATCGACAGCACCCCGCGCACGACCGCGCCCCCACGTGGGGCATCCGATCAAAATCTGATCTGCTTCCGCCGATGCCATTCGCATCGGTCTTCGGCGGCCACCCATCATGGGCAAGGCGAGCCGCATCTTGTGAGCGGCGATCCTCACGACGGCTCAGCCGGGCCGGTCACAAGTGCGCGAGCATCCAACCAAGCTCGGCACTGGTCTCGACGCGAGCGTCGAGCTGATTGCTAACTACAGCCCTTCGCGAGCGGGTTGTCGACGCACTCCTGTTTGACCTGGCGCTTGTGGCCGAGCGTCTCGGGGAAGTCGCCGACGTCTGACGACTGGTCGCAACCCTTCCCGAGCGGGTTGGCGAAACACTCCGGCGTGATCGGGTGGCTCTTGGCGTCGGGCCGGTCCGGGGCGACGGCAGTCGCCGGCTTCGGCCGCGCTTCGCACCGCTTCGGCAGCTTCGCTTTGTAGTCCGCGGTTCGCGCCTTGACCGCATCGGGCACGTCGCGCGGCAGCTTGCCGTCGCGCAGGAAGTAGTGAATCGACACCGGCACGATCGGCTCCTTGCCGTCCGCGAGCGCCTGGCAGTTCGCGGCTTCGAGATCGTCGAGCACGCCATCGATCACCTTCGCGGTGATCGGCTTGACGTCGTGCATGAGCACCACGCCGCCGTGTTGCTTCCAGATCATCGTGCCGACCTTCTTGCGCAGCCGGTCGGCGTCGTGCGCGCGCCAGTCGAGCGTGTCGATCGACCAGATCACTTCGGTGATGCCGAGCTTCTTGAGCCGCACGCGCCCCGCGCCCGACAGCGCGCCATACGGCGGGCGAAACAAACCGATCGGACGGTTCGCGGTGGTCGCGAGCGTGCGGATCGAGCCGTCGATCTCTTTGTCGAGTTGTTCGCCGACCGCGTTGCGCAGATTCGGATGGGTCACCGAGTGGCTGCCGATCGTGAACCCGGACGCGAGCTCGCGCGCGAGCACCTCGCGCGAGCCTTGGCCGTGCTTGCCGACGATCCGCTGGGTGACGATGAAGAACGTCGCGGGCACGTCGTACTTGAGGAGCGCGTCGAGCACTGCCGGCGACGTCTCGGGGTTCGGACCGTCGTCGAACGTGAACGCGACCACGCCTGGCATCTCGTCCCCGTTGATCCGCGGCGCCTTGCCGAGGATCGGATCGTCGGTGAGCGTCATTAGATTCTTCGGATCGAGCGCTGGATTCACCGCCTCGCCGAGCGGCGTGAGCACCGGCGGAGGCGGCGGTTCGGCAGCCTTGTCGGCAGGCGGCGTCGGCTGCGCGAACACCGCGCCGGCCGCAACCGCGACTCCGCACGAGATCAGCGCTAACCGCACGACTCCAAGCGTAGCACCTCGGCGTTAGACGCTCCGGCGCGATACGCTCCGACCGTGCGCGTGATCTCGACTTCGAGCCTGCCGATCGATCTGCCGGCGCAGGTCGGCGCGGCCATCGCGGGAGCGCACGTGGAAGTGCCGGCTGCATGGACCGGCGTTCCGGCCGAGCTCGCCGATGCCGACGCGCTGGTCTGCTTGCTGCTCGATCGGATCGACGCCGACGTGATCCGGCGCGCGCCGAGGCTGCGTGTGATCGCGAACTGCGCGGTGGGCTACGACAACGTCGATGTCAACGCGGCGACCGCGGCGGGTATTGCGGTGACCAACACTCCGGACGTGCTGACCGAGGCGACCGCGGAGTTCGCGATCGCGTTGATGTTCGCCGCCGCGCGCCGGCTGCCGGAGGCCGCGCAGCTCGTGCGCTCGGGCAGCTGGCCCGGTTGGCGACTCGATCAGCTGCTCGGGCAGCCGATCGCGGGGCGAACGCTCGGCATCGTCGGCTTGGGCCGGATCGGTCGCGCGGTCGCTCGCCGCGCCGTCGCGCTCGGGATGCGCGTGATCGCCGCGGGCCATGACGGGATCACGCTCGACGAGCTGTTCGCCACCGCCGACGTGATCAGCTTGCACTGCCCGCTGACCGCGGAGACCCGTCATCTCGTCAACCCGGCCCGGCTCGCGCAGATGAAGCCGACTGCGATCTTGGTCAACACCGCGCGCGGCGGCTGCGTCGACGAATCGGCGGTCGCCGACGCGATCGGGCGCGGCCAGATCTTCGGCGCGGCGTTCGACGTGTTCGAGGCCGAGCCGAAAGTCGACGCTCGACTGCGCGCGGATCCCCGGGTGGTCTTGGCGCCGCACCTCGGATCGGCTACCACCGAGGCTAGAACGGCGATGGCTCAGTTGTGCGCGGATGCGGTGATCGCGGTGCTGTCGGGGCACCGGCCGGACAATCTCGTCAATCGCGAGGTGACGCTCCGTGGCTGAGCTGCACGTCCTGGTCGTGACGTCGAGCGGCGCGTCGCCCGCAGCGATCGTGCCGGTGCTAGCGGCGATCGAAGCGGCCGGGATGCGCGTGCGCGCGATCGATCTCGGCGCAGCAGGCGGCGGTGGCGGTGGCGTCGCGGACCGCGTGCGCCGCGCATTGCTCGGTGAAGGCGCCGAGCGACGGTTGCGCAAGGAGCTCGAGGTGTCGCCGCCCGATGCATCGGTCGCGTTCGATCCGCATGCCGCGCTCGCGTTGACCGTCGCGCGCGATCAAGTTCCGTTGATCGCCGGCACCGCGCCAGTGATCGCGATCGTCGGCGATCTCGAGCCGGCCGCGGCGTGGGCTCAGACCGATGCAGATCGGTTCGTCGCGGTCGACGAGCTCGCTGCGGTCGCGCTCGCGGATGCCGGGGTCGAAGCGGATCGGATCCTCGTCGTCGGCGCGATCGGCGAGCGCGTGTTCGCCGAGGCGGGCGCGCAGGATCGCTCGGCGCTGCGCTCGCGGTTCAAGGTCAGCGGCAAGGTCGCGCTGGTCGAGGTCGCCGGCTTGGGCGCGGAGCAGACCGGCCAGCTCGCGCTCCAACTGTCGCTGCTCGACGGCGGCGATGCCACGACGTTCTTGTTCGATGCCGCGGGCGATGCCGAGTCCGCGGCGGTGTTGCGCCGGCAGGTCCCGACGCTCGGGCTCAAGGCCAAGCTGTTCGGCGCGACCGCTGATGCCGCGCTGTTGTGGCGCGCCGCCGACGTGATCGTCGCACGGCCCAAGCCCGAGACGATCGCACGGGTGATGTTGGTCGGCGGCAAGCTCGTCGCGATCATCGACGATCAAGTCGCCGGAGGCGCGAAGGCCGCGGCGGCACTCGAAGCGCGGCGCCGAGCGATCGCGGCGAAGGGTTTGTTGATGTTGTCGAGCGCGCTCGACACGGCGTTCACCGGCACGCCGCCGCCACCGACCGACGACGGCGCTGATCACATCGCGGACATCATCGCGGCGGTCGCCGGCGACAAGCGCGCGGTGATCGACGAGCGTCGAGCGGCCGCGCACGCTGCGACTCGCGATCGCGTTCGCGCGGCTAGTGCAGCGGCGCAAGCGGCGG
>CAZDGY010000749.1:0-3788 GCA_964504685.1 uncultured Kofleriaceae bacterium
CCTTCGATCTCGTGCAGGTAGAGCACGATGCGCTTCTTCGGCGCCATCGCTTCGAGCGCGCGATACACCGACTCGCGATCTTGCTGGCGCTCGAGGCTGCGCTCCGGCGTCTCGGGGCGCTCGGTCAAGCTCGGATCGGCGGGCGCGAGATCGAGATCGGCCATCCCGATCGCAGCCGGCCGGCGCTTGCGTGTGCGGATCCGACCGAGCGCGACATTGACGCAGATCCGATAGAGCCAGGTCGAGAGGCGCGCGTCGCCGCGAAAGCGTTCGAGCCCGCGAAACGCGATGACAAACACCTCTTGCACGAGGTCTTCGAGATCGGTGCGATCGCCGAGCACCCGGTAGAGGTTGCCGGCGACTTGGCGGCGGAACCGGTTGTACAGCTCCTCGTGCGCCGTTCGCTCGTGCGCCCGGCAGCGCTCGATCAGCTCGGCCTCGACGGTCGGGCTGAGCGCCGCGATCGATCCAGTCGATCCGGTGCCGGAATCGCGCTTGGTCACCCGAGGCAGCATAACTGGGACGGATCGTTAGTGACCTAAGAGAACGCGAGCGTTCACGCACAGTGCGAGGCTGTTTGGTGAGCGGCGATACAATTGACAGATCACCGCCGCGTCGGCAGCACCAGGAACTCGAGGTCCTTGTCGAGCACGCAGCGCATCGCATCGTCTTCGCCGACCTTCTCGAACACGCACGGCGCTTCGTCCTTCGCGGTCGCCTTCGCGCCGCGGGTCGGTAGCGTCAACACGATCTCGTCGCCCTCGACCCGCCACATGCCCTTGAACGGCAGGTCCGACGCCTGGCCTTCGCAGCTCATCTTGACGTGTAGCTTGAACGCGCGATCGCGAGTCAGCACGAGCTTGACCTCCGCGCGATCGCAGCTCGTGCCGGTCTGCTCCCACTGCCCGCCGAACCCCATGACGCGCTCGTAGGTCGACGTCGGCTTGCGATCGAGGCCGACCGCCGCGCGAAACTTCGGATCGGCGCGCAGCGTCGCGAACGCCGGATCGAACCGCGCTTCGACCAGCCAATCGATCGCATCGCTGCGCTTGGTCCCGGCGAGTCGGTCGAGCTCGACGAGCGCGTCGCGCGGTTGTTTCGGCGCGACCATCGCGGCGACGTGAAACAGCGCTTCGCTGTGATCGCTGTCGAGCGCGAGCACCGCTTGCCACGCCGCGAGCTGTTGCGCCCGCGCAGCCGCGCGCGCGTCGGCGACCTTCTTCGCCACGTCCGGCGAATCGGTGTGATCGGTCGTCGGCGTGGCCGCCGGCGTCTGGATCGGCGCGGTCACGCTCGGCTTGGCGGTCGCGACGTCGAACGCGACGACCTCGGTGAGCTCGCGCCCCAATCGCCGGACCGTGTACACGACCGCGACGCGATCGGCGTACTGGCTGGCGTAGACGTCGACCACCTTGCCGATCGGATCCGCGGTCTTCCACGTCGCGACCGGTGCGCCGCTGTCGCCGGTGACGGTCAAGGTCGAGCCGCTCGCGGTCGCTGCAAACTGCGCTTTGTCGCCGCGTTGAACGATCGGCGCTTTGAAGTCGAGCTTCGCGAGCTCGTCGGCCGGGGCCTTGCGGCAGGTCGCCGCGCCGGTCGCCGCGCCGTTGGCCACCGCCAGCGGCGTGCACACCCGATCCTGGTTGACCAGGTAGGCTCGGTCGATCCCGGAGAACCCGCCGAACGAGTCGGCAAACGCCGTCGGGGCGGCCCCTCCGACGAGCGCGAGCACCAGCGCGATCCGCATCCTTAGGTGATAGCTCAGCGGCGCGCGCGCTGCACGGCTCATCGCCCCGCGGGCGTCCAGATGCGCTACCTTGTCGTCGTGCGGTCCGTCCTCACCCGAGCGAGTGCTGCGCTCGACCGCGGCGTGGTGCGGTTCATCGAGCGCCGGATGGCGCCGCGCTCGCCCGCCGGCGAGCGGCTCACCGAGGCCGACTCGCGCGGCAAGCTGATCGAGCTCGCCGCGGCCTACAACTTGGACACCCGCGAGCTGCCGAGCCGGTTCTTCCCGACCCCCGCCCTGCCCCAGCCGGTCCTCGAGCCGCAAGGCGACGGCCCGCTCGGCACGCAGGTCGTCGACCTGAGCTTTCGCTCCGACTACGTGCCGTTCTTGCCGCTCGCGCGCGACACGTACTCCGCAGTCGCCGAAAACCAGAACGCGCACATCCGGTGGTGGACCAGCGATCGCGGCCGGCCGACGATCGTGCTGCTGCACGGCTGGGGCGGCGGCAACCATCGGGTCACCGCAGCGAGCTTCGTCGTGCCGTACTGGCTGCGCCACGGGTTCGATGTCGCGGCGTTTCAGCTGCCGTTTCACGGTGCGCGCGCGCCGAGTGGCTCCGCCCCGCTGTCGCCGCTGTGGCCGAGCCCGAATCCGCTGCGCACGAACGAAGGCTTCGGTCACGCGATCTACGATCTGCGCGCGCTCGCGCTGTGGCTGCGGTCGCGCGGTACGTCTGCGGTCGGCGTGATCGGCATGAGCCTCGGCGGCTACACCACCGCGCTGTGGGCGAGCGTCGCGGGGCCCAGCGATCCGGGAGGGGTCGACTTCGCGGTCGCGATGATCCCGGCGGTGTCGATGGCGCGGCTGTTCTGGCGGCACGGCGAGAGCAACCCGATGCGCCGGCGCGCGTTGAAGGCCGGGATCACCGAAGAGCTGCTCGCCGATGCGTTCGCGGTCCACTCGCCGCTCGCGCGCCCGGCCCGAATCGGTCGCGACCGCCGGTTCGTCGTCGCCGGCCGAGGCGATCGGATCACGCCGCCCGATCAGGCCGAGGAGCTCGCGGCGCACTGGCAGACCGAGATCGAATGGTTCGACGGCGGCCATCTCGCGCAAGTCGGCCGCGGCGATGCGCTGCGCGCGATCCGGCGCAAGCTCGCGACGCTCGATCTCCCGGGCCGCGCATTTCGCCCGTCATGACGCTCCGGCCACTCGCCGACGCGATCGCCGCCGGGCCGCTCCTGATCGACGGCGCGATGGGCTCGCTGCTGTACGAGCGCGGTGTGTTGCACACCCGCAGCTACGACGAGCTCAACCTCGCGCAGCCCGAGCTGATCCGCACGGTGCATCGCGACTACGTCCAAGCCGGCGCGGAGATCATCGAGACCAATACGTTCGGCGCGAATCGGCTCGCGCTCGCCCGCCATGGCCTGGTCGAGCAAGCCGCGCAGATCAACCGCGCCGCAGTCGAGCTCGCGCGGTCGGCGGCTGGTGATCGCGCGTACGTCGCCGGCGCGGTCGGTCCGTCCGGCATGAAGTTCCACATCGCGACGGCATCCGAGCGCAAGCTCGCTCGGTTCGCGCTCGCCGAACAGATCGACACGCTCGTGCTCGCCGGTGTCGACGCGATCTTCCTGGAGACATTCGCCTCGATCCTCGAAATGGAAGTCGCCATCGATGTCGCGAAAGAACGCGGCCCGAAGGTGCCGGTCGTCGCGATGATGGTGTTCGATGCGCAAGCGCGCAGCGACGGTGGCCTCGGGCCGGCCGAGATCGCCGATCGGCTGATCGCGGCGGGCGCAGATGTCGTCGGTGGCAACTGCGGGATCGGGCCGGCCGAGCTGTACCAAGTCACGACCTCGATGGTCGGGCGCGGCAAGCCCGTGATCGCGCAGCCGAACGCCGGGCTGCCCGCGTCGGTCGAGGGCCGCACGCTCTACGTCGCGAACCCCGAGCACTTCGGCGTGTTCGCGCGCCGGATGTTGAAGAGCGGTGTCCGGCTCGTCGGCGGTTGCTGCGGCACGACGCCGGAGCACACCCGCGCGATGCTCGGTGCGGTCCGCAT
>CAZDGY010000750.1:0-3787 GCA_964504685.1 uncultured Kofleriaceae bacterium
AGATCGTGCCGCCGTCGGCGACCTCGAACAGGCCGCGCTTCTTCGCGATCGCGCCCGTGAACGCGCCGCGCTCGTGACCGAACAGTTCACTCTCGATCAGCTCGGGCGGGATCGCGGCGCAGTTGACCTTGACGAACGGCCCACTCGACACGCTGCTGTTGCGGTGGATCGCGCGCGCGATCAGCTCTTTTCCAGTGCCGCTGTCGCCGGTGATCAGCACGCGGCTTCGGCTCGGCGCGACCTTCGCGATCTGACGGCGGAGATCGTGCATCACCGGCGTGTTACCGAGTAGCTCGTAGCGAGCATCGACCGCGCGACGCAGATCGTGAACCTCGCGCCACATCCGCCGGCGCTCGAGCGCATTGCGCACCGTCACCATCACGCGATTGCGATCGAGCGGCTTCTCCATGAAGTCGAACGCGCCGAGCCGCGTCGCCGACACTGCATCGTCGATCGTCGCGTGACCGGAGATCATCACGACCGGGATGTCCGAGGTCCGACTCGACATCCCGTCTTCGCCGCGGGCCTTCAGCGTACGCAGCAGGTCGAGCCCGTTGTCCTCGCCGAGCTTGACGTCGAGCAAGATGAGCTCGACCGGCTCGCGGAGGAGGATCGCCTCGGCCTCGGCGATCGAGCCGCCTTCGTGCACGGGATGACCTTCGCCCTCGAGCACCATCCGCAACGTGCGTCGGATGTTCTTCTCGTCGTCGACGATCAAGATCAGCTCGCCCGGGGTCGGTGCGGCTTCGTCAGTCATCTTTGGCCTTGTCCTTGTTGTGACCGCGAGCCGCAGCCTGCAACGCATCAGCGTCGGCATCGATACGCTCGAGCTCGGTGCGGCGTCGGCGATTCCACCAGAACAGCGCCGCCAGCACGACGATGCCGGCGCCGAGATAGACCGGCCGGCGATCCGTCACCGGCTCCTCTTGATGGACCACGACCGGCGGCAGCGGCGTGTGGCTCTGATCGTCGTGGACGCGCGACACCTGGCCGTTGTCGCTGGGCGGTGGTGATGGAGGCGGCGCAGCGGGCGCGGTCGCCGCGATCGGCGATGTCACATTGGCGGGATCGAGCGCGACACGATGGCCGGCATCGATGCCGACTTCGAGCGTCGCGAGCGCGGCTTTGCACGCATCGACGAGCGCGGCCGGGGCGTCGGAAGCAGCGACGCACTCGCCGGTCACCGCTTCGAGCCGCGTGTCATCGGCTGCGATCAGCAGGCGATCGCGGGTAACGAGCCCCGCCGAGGTGTCGCGAAACACGAGCTCGGCTTCGATCTGCTTCTTCGCGGGGTCGATGTGCTGGCCCCACGTGTCTTCTTGGATCGTCTGGCTCGTCGCCTGCGCGCGCTTGACCGACTCGTGTAGCTCGTCGACGTAGGCGCGCGTCGCGGCGTTCGCGGTGCCGGCGGGGGGCAGCGCGACGATGTCGGTGACGAACAGCGCCACACCCGGCTGAGGCGCGAGGTAGACCTCGACGCGACCGGTCGATTTCGTCGCGCCCGACGCACCGCTCTGCGCGAGCTGATCGGTGAGCGAGCCGGCGCGCGCGGCGTCGGCTTTCCAGCCCGGTGGCGGCGTGACCGGGCGCGCACTAGCGACTCCGGCGACTGCGAACACTGCGATCGCGATCGCGCGCCCGACGATCATCCGAAGCTCAGCCATACCGTCTGGCCGTCCTCGACTCCGAGCCGCTTGCTCACGTCCTCGGTGACGCCGACGACGCCCTCATCGAGAGGGATCACCCGCGTGCCGATCGCGCGGAAGCCGGGGCGCGTGCCCGCGGTCTCGGTCGCCATGATCGCCCATGGCCGCTCACCATCGGCATCGCCGACGACGCGGACCGGAGCCTGGCGCGCGTCGTTGATCAACGAGATCTCGGCGGTCTTCGCCGAGAAATGCGGGCCGCCGTCGAATGGATCGATCTGATTGGCATAGTCAAAGCCGATCCGACGCAGCATCGCCTCGACCGCTTTGGTCTCGGGCCCGACTTGGCCGATCACCGAGCGCACGCCGTCGGGCAGTAGCTCGGTGTGGATCGGGTCGTCGGGGAACAGCGCGTGGATGAACTCCTTGTTGTCCTTCGACAGCAAGTCGGCCTCTTGATAGCTGAGTCCCGTGAACCGGCGGCCGAGCGCTTCCCACAGCTTTGACGTGCCATCGGTCTCGAGTGGCGGCAGCAACTCGGACAGCACGTTGTCGCGAAATAGCGCGCGATGCATCGCGATGAACAGGAACCGCACGTACGACAGACCTTTGCCGAGCGCCTCGGCGTTGCGCCGATACTCCGGTAGCAAGATCAGGCCGCCGATCTCGGTCGGACCGTCGTAGTTGTAGCCGATGCGCAGCGTCTGATGGACGAAGTAGCGATCGAGCGTGACCGAGTAACGCTCGTCGTTCTCGACGCGGAAGAAGATGTGAGGCGCGCGCTTCGTGCCGTGCTGCGCATAGATCATCGAGGTGCCGATGATCCTTTTCTTCGAGAGGTCTTCGAGCACGAACACGAACTCGCGCTCGGCGGTGGGTAGCTCGGCGGCGAACGAGCGCTCGGAGCGATCGAGAATGCCTACGATGTGCGTACGATCCGCGGGCAGGTTGACGGTGTCGAGGTGCTCGGCAACGGCCAGTACCTGATCGACATCCTCCCGATACGATTGGCGAATCCGAAACATAGGGCGCTTCGAGCGAACCTACCATCGATCGAACCGCGCCGTCCTGCGGCGGCGCTGACAGCGGGGCGAGCCCCACCGTCGATCGAAGGATTCAGGCGCTGTGCACCCCTAGCACTGAAATGCGCCGACCGGCCGGGCCATCGGTCACCAGGTAAGTCGCGGTGAGCCGGTTGATCTCGCTGCCGTCGCGCCTGCGCCGCGAGAAGGTTCCGCGGTACAGCGCGGAGGTAGCGTTCAAGATGACGACCTCGGAGTCGAGGGTTTCGCTGTGCTGGTAGTGGGCCGCGCGCATCCCGTCGACTTGCTGCTGCATCGCCGCCACGACCTGATCGGCGGTCGTCAGCGCGAAGAACCCGCCATCGGTGGTGACCAACAGCGGTACGCCGTAGTGAGCCAGCAACGAGGCGGTGTCGCGCTCGCCTCGGCCGCAGGCTGCAAACGCCTCGAGGTACTCGCCAAACCACCGACTGACGTCGCTGCGGTCCACGATCGCGACCGTAACACGCGCTTTGGAGCGATCGATTACGACGGTCCGAGCTACTTCGCGCGTTGGAACCGGTCGGCTTTCCACCGATAGGTGCCGCGCGTGCTGCACAACCGCGTCTCCTGCGCGCGATCGAAGTCGCTCCACACTTGATCGCCAGCGTCGTGCCGCGCGGTCGCGGCGAGCAGCGCCTTGCAGGTGTTGTCCTTGCCGAGCTCGTCGAGGGTCGCGGACATGCCGTCGCCCGCGATGCCGAGGCGCAGCGCGAGCATCGGGGGGCTGCCGATCCGCGGGCTATCCAGGACTTCGAGCTTGGTCTCGACATCGAGCACGTCGACCTCCGCGCACAACAACGCCGGCTCCTTTGCTCTACCGACGACGAGCTCGCTGCAGTTGTACGAGCCCGCGAAGGCGTCGCTTCGATTCTGTACCCCGTGGTTCGACAACCGGCAAGTTGTGGCTACGGCAACGCCGACGCGAGCGCCGCGGGCAGCTCGCCGACATCGGCCGCGGCCTCGGACAGCGCATCCACCAACCCGGGGGGCAGCTGCTCTGCGGCGAGCTCGTAGCCCGCGATGATCCGGATCGGCCGCTCGTGTGCGATCTTGCGGCGCGCATTCTCGGCTTCGAGC
>CAZDGY010000751.1:0-3764 GCA_964504685.1 uncultured Kofleriaceae bacterium
GTTGCCCCCGCCTGGCGTGCTAGGCTTTAGCTGTGGTTCCCGCGCTGATCGTCGGCGGTCTAACGGCCTGGTACCTCGGGCTGCGGATGGGCATCGTGGTCGCGGTGCTGACCGCTGCGGCGCTCTTGCTCGCGATGGTCGTTCCCGGCATGAGCTTGGCGGTCTACGCCCTGGTCTTGGCGTGGGCGGCGGCGCTGTACTTCTTCGGCCCGAAGATCGCGAAGGCGACCGGCCGCTCTAGCTGGATGAGCGGGGTCAGCGGAGGCGTCGTTCAGGCGCGTTCGTGGGTCCGCAAAGTCATGGGCAAGCCGTAGCCACTGACGTTCGGGTACCATCGCTTCGTGAGGTGCTCGCGGATCGCTGGGGTGTTGCTCGCGCTTGCCGCGTGTAAGCCTGGCCCGACGATCGCGTACGACGACTTCGCGTCGCGTCAGGTCGCAGCGCAATGCACCCGGCTAGTTCGCTGCGGCCTGTTCGAGACCTCGACCGCGTGCCTGGCGTTTTTCAAGATCACGCCGGATACGAGCCTCGCCGCCGCGATCACTGCGGGCAAGGTTCACTACGACGGTGAGGCCGCCAACGACTGCGTCAACGCGCTTGCCGGGATCACGTGCGACGGCTCGACTGAAGGCGCTCGCCTGCCGCCCGCGGTGTGCGCGCAGGTGTTCACCGGCGATGGCGCGATCGCAGACACGTGCTTGCTCGACTCCGAATGCAACTCCGGGCGTTGCGCGCTCGGCAGCGGCTGCGATCCTTCGAGTTGTTGCGCCGGCACGTGCGCGGTGGCGGGCGCGGCGGCGATCGGAGACGCGTGCAACATCACCGCGGATTGCGTCGCCGGCGCTTACTGCACGATCGACAAGCTGTGCGTCGCGTTCGGTAACAAAGGCGACCCTTGCTACGTCGACGCCGATTGCGCGTACACCTTGGCATGCTCGACCGCGACGTTCCCGGGCACCTGCTACCCCGCCGCCGCCGACGGCCAGCCGTGTCCGAACGGGCTGTGCGCGGACATCGGCGACCACTGCAACGCTTCGAAGATCTGCGCGCCGGTCGGACTCACCGGTGCGCCGTGCACCAGCGCCGCCGACTGCTCGCCGTACGGGGTCTGCGATACCGGCTCGGGGCTGTGCGCCGATGTCCCGGACATCGGGTCGCCATGCATCGAGCGCTGCGAGGCCGACGCGTTCTGCGATGCGCCGTCGGGGACCTGCATCGCGCTGTACGCCGACGGCGCGATTTGCGATACCAACAACGACTGCGTCAGTAGCTTCTGCGAGGACTCGGGCGCGCTGTCCAGCTGCGAAGAGCTACCGGTCTGCGACTGAACGCGTCGGGCCGATCGATCGGCCTCGGGCCCGAAAACGCAAAACGGCCCGCAGAGGCGGGCCGTCTCGATGCGCATCAAACTTGAATCAAGGAGCCGGAGCCGCGACGACCTGGATGCTGTTGGTCGACACAGTCGGGCCCGGCGCGTGGCAGTACCAGGTGAACGAGTTGCCATCGCCGACCGTGGTGGCGGTCTGCATGTAGACGTCGTTCTGCGCGAGCTGCGACGGCGTGGTCGGCGGGCTGCCTTGCGCCTCGTGCTCGATGCCGTACGAGCCACCATTGCTATGGATGACCATGGCCGGATCCGTGCTCATGTTGACCCAGCGGACCGTGCTGCCGACCGCGACCTGGACCGTGCCCTGGCCGTTGGCCGGGTAGTCACACTGGCCGGCGGTCTCGGTGAGCAGGAACGTCACCTGGTTGTTGACCGTGAATGCGCTGGTCGCGGAGGGGATCGTGACGCCGTCCGCGGTCGCAGCGATGGTCAGCGTCGCGGCGAGGCCGTAGTTGGTGCTCGGGATCGTGATGGTCGCGGTGGCGGTCGCGCTGCCGTTTTCGGTGAGCGTAACGGTCGACTGATCGAGGTCGGCCTGCCAGCCGGTGATCGCGGTGCCAGCCGCGTTGGTCGCCTTCACCGTGAGGGCCACGGGGCCGGAGAACCCACCCGAACCGGTGATGGTCGCGCTGACCGTGTTGGTCGTCAGGAGCTCGGTGGTCACGGCGGACTTATCCACCGTCATCGACACCGCGGGGGTCGGGCCACCGCCACCACCGCCGCCGCCACCGCCGCCGCCGGGGTCTGAACCGGAACCGCCGTCGCCGACCTCACCGATGACACAAGCCGGCGTAGCCAAGGCCAGCACGATCGCGAGCATAGATGTGCGCATGTTGAGCATATCTACAAGTTACGTGCCTGACCGCGAACATTGTTAAGCTGATGTTGTCTATGGAGCGCGCGAGGCCAGATCTGGGACCGCAGACCCCAAGTGGTGCGTGGTGACCCCGGCGAGATCTCCGGCAATTCTGCGTAAATGCATGGCCTCGAAGCCTTGGACACGGCACCTTGGGGGTATCCAAAGCTCGAGCCATCTCAGCCCCGTCCTGGTCCTGGCTCTCGTCGCGTGCTGGACGGGTGCGGTGGGAGTGCCGCCTCCGGCCGCGCCTGCGGTCGTTCAGCCGGCGATCGTCGGGAGCTACCGCTGTGCGATCGAGACCGAAGACGGGTTTCGGTACCCGCCGTTTCGCTGCCAGATCCGCGTCGCCGACCACGGCGGGCTCACCCTGACCAAGCTCGCCGGCTCGCAGCGGTTCAGCGGCACGCTGACTGCTCGCGGCGATGGCTATCACTTCGAAGGCCACACGTTCTGTCCGTTCGGCGACTGCACCGAGCCGCTCGAAGGCGATTTCTATCCGGTCGCTGGTGAGCTGCGCGCCGAGTTTCGCGATGCCGGTCTGATCGTTCACATGACGCGCGGGCTCGGCGGCGAGTCGTACGGTGGCGACGGTTACGGCACGACCGCCGACTTCACGAATGTCGATATCAACGGCGCGGGATCGCCGGTCCGACCGGTGAAGCGCGATGCGCACGGTCGCGTCGATCCTCCGTGACAGCGCGTGCGCGCCGCGTTATTTCGCGGCCATGAGCGCCCCGCAGAGCTTCGAAGAATTCTGGCCGTACTACGTCTCGCAGCATCGCAACAAGACCTCGCGCCAGCTCCACTTCATCGGCACGTCGCTCGCGATGGGCTGCGTCGCGCTCGCGCCGTTCATCCCACAAGCGCTGCTCGTCGCGCCGGTCGCCGGCTACGGCTTTGCGTGGTTCGGTCACTTCGCGTTCGAGAAGAACAAACCCGCGACGTGGGGCAGCGCGAAGTTCGCGGTGTGGTCGCTGCGCGGCGATCTGCGGATGTGGCGACACATGCTCGACGGCACGATGGACGGCGTCGTCGAGCGCCTCGCCGTCGCGTAGTTATTTCTCGAGCAGCTTGCGCTCGCGGCTGTCCCAACGCCACACCGGCCCTCTGCCGACGAGCCGAACCGCGCCGCGCCAATCGTCGATGCCGCACTCGTGAACGCGATCGATCGCGCCGGCGAGCGCCTGGCGACCCAGCGGCGTGACCTGGCCGGAGCCATCCACGAACCCGCAGCGCGCGATCGCTTGCTTGGTCGCCGCGAGCACGACGTCGGTGATCGGATAGCGCGGATCGATCGCTTGCAGGGCCGGCACGAGCTCGGCTTCGTTGCGCGCGATCGCAGCGAGCAGCTGACGTTCGGTTCGCGTCATCCCGCTCGTCGGATCCGGTAGCTCTTCGAGCTGGCGCTCGAGCGCGCCTGCGAGAAACGGCATCGCTTTGATCCGGCGAGTCAGATACGGCAGCGCGCGCGGATCGGCCGACGTCACCGCGATCCACGCGGTGATCGCTTCGTCGATC
>CAZDGY010000752.1:0-3762 GCA_964504685.1 uncultured Kofleriaceae bacterium
AAAAGCGCGAGGATCCGCTCCGGCATGTTGCGCGCGCGAATCCACATGTAGCCGCGCTCGCGGCCGTGGTCGTCGAACGCGCTCGTCGTCTTCGGCGTGAAGATGCCGGCGTGCGCCTCGACGCGATTGCGCCACAAGTAGCGAATGATCCCGTCGGATAAGCCATGCGCGACCGCGAGGTAGAGCTCGCCGCGATCGTCGGCACCGAGCCGCTCGCCGCCGGGAATCTTGCGAATCGATAGCCGGAACAATAGGCGCGCGAACGGCAAGTCGCCCTCGCGCTCGTAGCCTTGCGCGAACTCGTCGCCATGGACGACGAAGTCAGCGGCGGCGGGCATCGCGCCGATGTCGACCGCGTCGTAGCCGTAGGGCGAGCGATCGTCGCGGTACTTGACGAAGTGCTTCGCGGTGCCGGTGTAGATCGCACCGCCGACGAGACGAGCCAGCCGGGCCGCGCGATCCGCGGCATAGGACGACACCGCCGGAATCTGCACGACGATCTCGCGGCTACCGAGCGCGGTCTTCGCCTTCGTGATCGCGAGGCCCGATAGCAGCTCGTCGAGCGAAGCCTCGGACGCGTACAGCCGCAACCACGCGATCGCGCCTTCGAGCGTCGGAAACGTCATCAAGCAGACGCGGCCGAGTAGGATGCCGCGCGGATCCGGCGCGACGCCCGGCGTGAAGAACCGGGTCTGGCCTTGCGCGACGTGCTCGAGAGCCACGTCGAGACTGTACCCGATCAGTCCTGCTTGAGCTGGACGTCGACCCGGCGATCGGCCGCCCACGTCGCGTCGTCGGTCCCGGTCGCATCGAGCGAGCCACGCGTCGTGACTGCGAGCTGGGTCTGAACCACGCCGAGGTGCTCGAGATACGAGCTGACCGTACCGGCGCGGCGCGATCCGAGGCCGAGGTTGTATTCGGTGGTGCCACGTGGGTCGGCGCGACCGATCAGAGCGACCGGCTTGCCCTTGAGCGCGCCGGTGGTCATGCAAGTCGCGAGCTGGTCGAGGACGTTGCGGTCGTCGGAGGTGAGCTCGTCCTTGTCGTAGTCGAACTTCGGATTCGCCGCGGACGGCGTCGCCTTGATGCCGCACATCGCGAGCAGATCGCCAGACAACGCGAGGTTGTTGCTGACCTTCTGATCGGCGACCACCGGCGGAGCCGGCTTCTGCACGTTCTTTTCCTCGGGTGGCTCGGCTTCGGTGGTCGGCGTCGTCGTCTTGGGCTTCTGATGAGAACAGCCGCAGACGAGTGCGACCGCGAGCGCGAGCATAGGGGTCTTCATGGCATCCTCCGTTGGTGCTGCAACGATTACCATGGCTGCTCCTTACAGTGGCGCTTCTGGCCTGCGGCAAGAAGCGAGAAGCTCCCGCCGCAAAGCAGGATGGCGGGGCGTCGGCGCCTCAAACCGCGCCTCTCGCGCTGCCAGCGCTGGGCGTGGACAAAATCGCACGGTTCGGATTCATCTACGCCGAAGGCGCGCCGGCATACGAAAAAGCGGTCGTCGCGAAGACGAAGTCCCACGATTGGGCCGCGGTCAAGGCCGGCTGCGAAGCCGCACTCGCGAAGGATCCGCAGCACCTCGACGCACATTGGTTGCTCGCCGCCGCCCTCGCACAACAAGGCGACGCCGCCGGCGCGGTCGATCACGCGGTCACCGCGATCGCGGGCGACTATTTCTTCTACGCGCCGAAGCTCGCTGATGATGATCTCAAGCCGCTGATGGCCACGCCGCACGGCCAAGCGGTGACCGCCCTCGCGCAGCGGATCCGCGACGAATACGTCAAGCAGATCAAGGCCGGGGTATGGCTCGTCGGCCGGCGCAGCGCGTTCAAGTGGCCCGCCGCGACCGGCGTGCAGCCGGCCTCGAGCCGCGGCGAGCTCTACGCGTTCGATCGCGACAGCAGACGCTACCTGCGCCTCACTCACACCGACCACCAGGTCGTCGGCTTTGTCCGGGCGCCGGACAACGCGGAGACCGCGGTCTTGGGCTTCGACAAGGTCGATCACCCGAAAGCCGACGATGCACCGGCGCTGGTCGCGCGGCCGTGGCTCGTCGTGCTCGACAGCGACGGTAAGCCGAGTCCGCGCGTCAACCTGCCGTCGGCGCGCATGGTGTCGGTGGGCTACGGCGCGGGCGATCAGCTGCTCGTCGCGACCGCCGCGCCGAACGGTCGATGGGGACTCGCCGATCCCGCGGTCGCCTCGGTCGACAAATCTGCAGGCAAGCTGACAAAGGTAACCGACCCACCCCCGGTCCCTCGCATCGAGTTCACGCTCGACGAAGGTCGGCTCGTTCGCAAACCGGATGGCGTCGACGCCGCGTGGACCGCGGAGCCGGCGACCGCGCCCTCGCTCAAGACCGCGGGTGGCGCGACGATCACCGTGCCGGAGTCCGGCCAAGCGGCACAGCTCACGGTCGCGGCGAGCCCGGGCGGCGGCCGCATCGCATTCGCGACCGCGGTCGATGCGTGCGCGGTCGATGCAGCGCCATCGCTGTACGTCGCCGACGGCAAGACCGGCGCGCTCAAGCACGTGCTGACCGCGAAGAGCCGATTCGCGACTCGGTGGGTTGATGCAACGACGCTGGCCTATGACGATGGCGACGGCGCGATCCGGCTGTGGGACGCGACGACCGCGCGCGAAGCGCAAAAGCTCGACAACAAGCCCGGGCTCGCGCTCGACGTGTTGTCGGCCGGCGCGGCGCCATTGTGCAAGCAAGCGCCGCCCGCGATCGAGCATGCGGGTTCAGACGAGCCGCTGCCGGTTGAAGAAGGCAGCGCAGGCCCGGTGACCAAGCCATGAAGATCTACCTCGTTCGCCACGGCGAAGCAGTGTCCGAAGAGAAAGCCGGCAGCGATCGCGATCGCTGGTTGAGCGACCGCGGCCGCGAATCAGCGCGCGTGCTCGCCCGGTTGCTGCGCGAAACGAACGTCGCGCCCGATGCGATCGTGTGCTCGCCGTTGCCGCGCGCGGTGCAGACCGCCGAGCTGCTCGCGGCAGGTCTCGACTACATCGCCGCGATCGCATCGTGGCGATGTCTCGAGCCATCGGCGCAACCGCGCGTCGCCGCCGGCGAGCTCGCCGGACTCGGCGGTGCGGTCGTCGTCGTCGGCCACGAGCCGGCGATCTCGGCCCTCGGTGCGTTCCTGCTCGGCGTACCGGCGATCCAGCCGTTTCGCACCGCCCAGTGCTGCGCGATCGAAGACAACAAGCCGACGTTTACCGCTCGCGCCGATCTCGGCCAGGTCCAGGCGTTCTTCGTCGATTGATCAGCGAGGCCGAGCCCGAGCCCGATCTACAGTGCCGGCATGAAGGTGCTGTTGCTCGTGCTGGTTCCGGCCATCGCTTTCGCGCAGCCGAAGGTCGCGACCGTACTCGACGACCTCGTGGCCGTGCACCAATTCGAACAAGTCGCGATCTCCGACGACGGCAAGCGCGTCGCGTGGGTCGAGTCCATCATCGAAAAAGGCCACGACACCGGCAGAGCAGCGGTCTACGCACTGGACGTGGCGAGCAAGCGGCCGGCGGCGCGGATCGGCGTAGGCCGGCACATCGCGTGGTCGCACGACGGGACGCGCCTGGCGTACATCGACACGCAACTGTACGTCGCCACGATCGGCGGCGGTACGAGGAAGCTCACGAAGCTCGCAGGCTACAAGACCGACCCCGCATGGTCTCCAGACGACAAGCAGATCGCGATGTTATTCGCCGAGCAAGCGGCAACGGGCGGCGGCCCGCTGTTCGCGGCGCCAGCCGGCA
>CAZDGY010000753.1:0-3759 GCA_964504685.1 uncultured Kofleriaceae bacterium
CGTGTGGCATCAACTATGTCGACACGTACTTTCGCAGCGGGTTGTACCCCGCACCGTTGCCGCTCGTGCCAGGCACCGAAGCCGCGGGCGTGGTCGAGGCGGTCGGCGCCGGCGTGACTCGGCTCGCCGTCGGTGACCGCGTGACCTATGCGGCGATGGGACCGGGCAGCTACAGCGAGGCGCGCGTGCTCGACGCAGGCCCGGTTGTCCGGCTTCCGGACAGCATCGACTTCGAGCGTGCCGCCGCGATGACGCTCAAGGGCATGACCGTGCAGTACCTATTGAAGCGCACGTGGCCGAGTCTACGCACCGGCGACGCGATCCTGTGGCACGCGGCAGCGGGCGGCGTCGGCCTCATCGCTTGTCAGTGGGCCTCGGCGCTCGGCTACGTCGTGATCGCGACCGCCGGCTCGGCCGAGAAGTGCAAGCTCGCGCTCGACCACGGCGCGGCTCACGCGATCGACTATCACCGCGAAGACGTGGTCGCTCGCGTCAAGCAGCTGACCGGTGGGCGCGGCGTCGCGGTCGCCTTCGACGCGGTAGGCAAGGACACGTTCGAGCGCTCGCTCGACTCGACCCGAGCTCTGGGCCTGGTCGCGGTGTTCGGCAACGCGTCCGGGGCGGTGCCGCCGTTCGATGTCCTCGGCCTCATGCGGCGCGGCTCGCTGTTCGTCACGCGCCCGACGCTAGGCACTCATCTCGCTGCCGGCGCGGCCCAAGAGATGGCCGACGATCTGTTCGCGATGGTCAGCGCAGGCAAGGTCCGGATCGATCCGCCGCGGACCTATCCGCTCGCCGACGCAGCGCGTGCCCATCGCGAGCTCGAAGCGGGCAAGACGACCGGCGCCGGCATCCTTGTCGTGTAAGGCGAGACACGCCGCGCGTGCGTTCGGCGACACACGCGCGAGCTCCTCGTCGGAGATGACGCTGGCTCGCGCCGTGCACTCGCTGCGCGACCATGCGCATGATCTTCGGGAAGCTCAAGAGTGGAATCCTTCGCGTCGGCTACCTCGGCAAGGCGATGGTGCTCGCGGCGTTGCTAGGCGTCATCGAGCTCGTGCAGAACGCGAAGGGCCGACGGTTCCTCGGCGTGCTGATGCTCGTCGCGCTGGCCGGCGGGTTCGTGATCGCCCGACCGATTCGCTCGATCGCGGCCGGTGAAGCGGCGGTCCGCGTCAACAAGCTCACCGGCAGCGTCACCGTGCTCGACGAGGGCTGGGCGCTCGACCTGCCGTTCATCCACCAGCTCCGCACGTATCCGTTGCACGACCAGGTCTATCGGCCGGCCGATGCGGCGAAGTCGACCGGGGCCGGCGCGTTCCAATCCGGCGAAGGTCTGACGCTCGGCGTCGACGTCGCGGTCCGGTGGGCGCTCGATCCCGAGAAGATGTCGCATGCCGCGCGCCTGCGGCCCGATGACGTCGGCGAAGAAGTCGTGCGGCCGACCGTAGATGGCGCGCTGCATCGCGCGTTCGCGCTGCACAGCGTCCGCGAGATCTTCGCGACCCAACGCGGCGCGATCCAGAAGGGTCTCGAAGACGAGCTGCGCACTGCACTTGCCAGCGAAGGTGTCGTCATCAAGTCGGTCGCGATCGGCAGCGTCGACCTGCCGACGCAATACAAAGCGGGTCTCGAGGCGTTACTCGAAGAGGAGCTCGCGTCCGACAAGATGAAGTACACGCTCGAGCTCAAGGAGAAGGGCATCAAGCAGTCCGAGCTCGAAGCCGATGCCGACAAGATCCGGCGCGAGAAGGCGGCGGAAGCGGCGGGCGAAGAGCAGGTGATCGCGGCCAAGGCGCAGGAAGAGGCGATGCAGCACGTGCTGCCGCTAAAGCAGAAAGAGATCGAGCAGAAGCGGTTCGAGGCCGAAGCCGCGAAGGTCGAGCGCATCACGCAAGCCGAAGCGACCGCCGAATCGCGCCGGATCGAGGCGAGTGGTGAAGCCGATGGCCGGCGCAAGCTCGCCGACAGCGAAGCGTATCGGCTCGACGTCACCGGCAAGGCGACGAGCGAGCAGATGGCGCGCGAGGGCGCGTTGATCCAAAAGAACCCGCTGCTGATCCAGAAGACGCTCGCCGACAAGCTGTCCGACAAGATCTCCGTGATCATCGCGCCGCCTCAAGTCGGCGGGTTCTTTGCGAGCGGCTTGCTCGGTGGCGCGAGCTACGGCGCCGCAGCCGCCCCGAAGAGCGAGCCGTGATCGCATTGGCGCTGACCGCGGCGGTGGTCGTCGGCGATCACGTCGCGTTGCGCGCGGCACCCGAGCGCCTCGCCGCGCAGCAAGCGGTGTTGTGGAAAGGCGACTGGCTCGAAGTGCGCGGCCATCGCCGCGGTTGGCTCGAGGTCTATGACCATCGCCACGAGCGGCCGGGCTGGATCGCCGAACGCAACGTTCGCCAGGTCGAGCTCGAGGACAAGTCGGCGCCGGCGCTGCGCGCGGTCGTCGACTTCGTGCGCGATACGCCCGGCAGCGAGTCACTCGGTATCGCCTACGCGGCGATGTACTTGAAGGTGGCGGGCAAGCCCGCGATCGACGGCGCGATCATGGTGTCGCTCGGCGTGATGGCCGAACGCCTCGCGCATCGCGCCTCGGCTGCTGGCACGAACGACGCGAGTGCCTCGGAGCAGCTCGAGGTCGCCAAGAGCTGGGGCGTGGCGTTCAGCTCGATCGAGCGCGACGATGGCATCGCGGTTTGCTACGACGGCGAGGCGTTTCACGCCGCGCTCGCGCTGTCACCGACGCCGGGCGATGCGGCGACCGCGGTGCTCGCGCTCACCGATCCGACGTGCACGCCACCGCGCTTGGGCGCGACAGAACGGCAAGCGCTCGACGAAGCGCGGCTCGCCGGGCTCGATCGAGTCGGCACGAAGGGCGCTCCGCCCCCGCTCGCGAATGCACTGCGGATTCGCCGCGCGGCGCTCGCAGCGGACCTCGCGTGGACCGTGGCACGGCGCGGCGATGCTGCGCTTGCCGCGACCCGGGCAGCCGAAGCGATGGGCGCGTTCGTTTCACTCGATCGCGCCGAGCTCGCTGAAGATGACGTCGCTGCCGCCGACGCTGCAGCGCTGCAAGTCGCGGCCGCGCGTTGGGCGGGCGAGACCGCGCATCCGGTGCCAGCGCTCGGGTTGAAGCTCGACCCAGGTCAGCCCGGCGAGACGTGCGTGTCGGTCGCGCCAAAACAAGGCGCGGCGAGCACCCCGAAGTGCACGTTCGGTCAGGTCTGGCCGGCGTCGTTCTCGGTGTCGCCTGATCGGCGCGACGCCGTGGTCGCGGTCGAGCCGCTGCCCGGCTGGCTCGAGCTGTGGATGTTTCGCCGGGGCGATGATGGGGGCTGGATGATCGACGTGCTAACGCCGTCGACCGACGAGCCGGATCTCGGCTACGTCGAGCTTGCCGGATGGTCGGCCGATAGCAGCCACGCGCTGATCGTGCGCGAGGCGCGAACCGCGGGAGCGCTGCATCGTTCGTTCGAAGCGATCGCTCTGGGCACGCTCGCAGTCGACAAACAGTCCGCGACGCTCGGCGGCGTCGGCGCGGCGAAGAAGTGGGCTGCGGCGGAATGGCGCAAGGGCACGCTCGCATTGCGCTGAGGTTTTCGCAAAATAAGCGTGCGCCGGGCCGCGGGTTGCGCCATGACATCGCGGATGAAACGGCTGCTCGCCGCCGCCCTGCTCGTCGCCGCATGTAGCAAGGGGCCCGACGAGCGAATCGCGCGCGAGTACCACGAGCTGTGGGTCGCCCGTGGCCCCGCGCCGGTC
>CAZDGY010000754.1:0-3756 GCA_964504685.1 uncultured Kofleriaceae bacterium
TCGGGCTCGCCGCGATCGGCGCGCTCGCACTGTGGTTCTCGCTGTCGCTGTTCTAGCCGAGCAAGCGCGAGATATGGTCGAGCGCCGTAAGCGCCATCGCGACCCGCGCGGCTCCGAGCAGGCAGCCGATCACCCCGACCGTCATCGCAGCCGCCCCAGCGAGCCGTTCGCGGCCGGGCGAGCCCCTTTTGCGAAAGCCGACCCAACCGAGGCCGACCGCGGCGAGCCCGAGGCCAAGCGCGGCAAACAGCCCGGGCGAAGGCAGGCCGGCGGCGACCATCGCGCCGAATGCGACCACGAGCGCGAGCCGAGCCACGCCTCACGCTATCGTCGGCCAGCGCCGAGCGCGAGTTTTGTGCTACACGCCGCGAGTGGACACGGTCAGAGCCGGGTTTTGCGCGATCGTCGGCCTGCCCAATGTCGGCAAGTCGACGTTGCTCAATCGCGTGCTCGGCAAGAAGCTGGTCGCGGTTTCGGCCAAGCCGCAGACCACGCGGGACCGGATCGTCGGCGTCCACATGATCGAGCTGCCCGATGCCGCCGAAGGCGAGCCGAACCGCGCGCAGATCGCCTATGTCGACACGCCGGGCCTACAAGACGGCCGCGGCCCGCTGCGCCGCTACATGCGCGACGCCGCGCTCGCCGCTGCAGCCGACGCGGATGCGGTGCTGCTGATCATCGATGCCACCGATCGCCGCGGCCGGGTGCCGGAGCGCCTCGACCAACCCGATGCGATCGGTCTCGGCGCCGCGCGCAGAGGCCACCCGATCATCGTCGCGCTCAACAAGGTCGATCGGATCGCAAAGCCCGAGCTGCTCCCGCTGATCGAAGCGTGGGCAAAGCTCGATGACGGCGTCGGCATCGACGTCGTGCCGATCTCGGCCGCAACCGGCGACAATGTCGATGCGCTCGAGCGCGCGATCGCGGCAAAGCTGCCGCCCGGACCGCCGATGTTTCCGCCCGAGATGATGACGGACCGCTCGCCTCAGTTCATCGCGGCCGAGATCATTCGCGAGCAGCTGTATCACCAGCTCGGCAAGGAGCTGCCGTACGCATGCGCGGTGCAGATCGAGAGCTGGACCGAACGCAAGGGCGAGCTGGTGATCGGGGCGATCATCGTCGTCGAGCGCGAGTCGCAGAAGGCGATCGTCGTCGGCCGCGCCGGTTCGCGGATTCGCGAGCTTGGCATCGCGGCACGCGCGGCGGTCGGCGACGCGCTCGGCAAGACGACGCACCTGACGTTGCTCGTCAAAGTCATCGACGAGTGGAGTCGCGGCGAGGCGTCGCTCGAGAAGCTTGGATACGGCGGTAAGCAATGAGCGAGCAGCATCTGCCGTTGGTGGCGATCGTCGGCCGGCCGAACGTCGGCAAGTCGACGCTGTACAACCGGCTGGTCGGCGGTCGACCGGCGCTCGTCCACGATACGCCAGGCCTGACCCGCGACCGCCGCTACGGCGAGATCGACTACTTCGGCCGCGGCTGGCGGATCGTCGACACCGGCGGCCTCGATCCCGAAGCCGCGAACGAGGTGATCGGCGCGGGGATCCATCGCCAAGCGTTGCGCGCGATCGGCGAGGCCGATGCGATGGTGCTCGTCGTCGACGGCCGCGCCGGTGTGTCAGCGATCGATCATCAGTTGGCTCGACAGCTGCGCGCGACCGGCAAGCCGGTGTTCCTCGCGATCAACAAGATCGATCACTCGGTACGCGACGACTTGGTGCACGAGTTCCACGAGCTCGGGCTCACCGCGTCATATCCGGTGTCGGCGGCGCACGGCCGGGGCATCGACACGCTGCTCGAGGCGATCACCGAAGCGGTCGACGCGCCGAAGATCATCGAAGACGAAGCCGAGGAGCCCGAGCGCGACCTGCTGATGGAGCCGCCGACCGAGGCCGAAGAGATCGAAGCGGCGAAGCGCGAGCGCGATGCGGCGAGTGGGCCGTTGCGCGTCGCCTTCGTCGGCCGGCCGAACGCCGGCAAGTCAGCACTGACGAATCGCCTGCTCGGCGAAGAGCGCTCGCTGGTCCACCACGAAGCCGGCACGACGACCGATCCTGTCGACTCGCCGTTCACGATCGGTGAGCGCAACTACGTGTTGATCGACACCGCGGGTATTCGCCGCAAAGCGAAGATCGATGTCGACATCGAGAAGCTCGCGGTCACCATGGCGCTCGGTGCGGTCGCGCGCGCGGATGTCGCGGTCCTCGTGATCGACGCGGCCCTCGGCCCGGCGGAACAGGATGCTCGGATCGCCGGCAAGGTCGAAGAAGCCGGCCGCGCGCTCGTGATCGCGCTCAACAAGTCCGACCTGGTCACCGGCAGCGACAAGCAAGCGGCGCTGCGCGATCTGACCGAGGACACGTTTCATTTCATGCCGTGGGCGCCGGTGACCTCGCTCTCGGCGCAGCGTGGCGACGGTGTCGATCGCTTGCTCGATGTCGTCGACCGCGCGGCGGTCGAGCATCGCCGGCGCATCCCGACCTCGCAGCTCAATCGGTTTTTCGCCGAGGTCATAGAAGAGATGCCGCCGCCGCTGCATCGTGGCCGTGCCGTGAAGATCCACTACATCACGCAAGCCGGCACGCGGCCGCCTACGTTCATTTTGTGGGCGAACACGCCCGATGGGCTGGCGCCGAGCTACAAGCGCTTCCTCGCGAACCGACTGCGCGAAGCCTATGGCTTTCGCGGTACGCCGCTGCGCATCTTTGTCAAGGCGCGCAAAGACCGGCACAAAGAGAGCTAGCGTCGTCGGAGACCCCCGCCCCCACCGGGGTTGCGGCGTTCTTCGGCCCGTTGCAGCCACGCTCCGTTGCCCCGTGGCCGTAGCCGCGACCGACGAAGGTCGGCGCGACGCCCACGCCGCGACGGCGCGTGCCAAGCGGCGCGCGCGATGTCCTACGATCGGACTAGTTATTTTCTTGATGGCTCGCGACCGCGACGCCCGCAAAGCGGCGGAGCCAGTACGTCCCGTGCGGAAACGGAATCGGAAGGTCCGTGAGCAGAGCGCGACGTGCTGCGCGGTAGGCCGCGGTGAACTCGCGCTTGCGCTGAATCGCTTCGAGCCGTGCCCACAAGTTGCGCGCGGCAATTGTCGGCCGGAGGTTGCGTCGCGGTTCGCGACTCGTGGGCGAATCGCGCCAGGACTGACGGAGTACCGCATAGCGGCCCAGAACGCGCTTGCCGTTCCGAGAGCGCGCTGCGGCCGTCGCGGTCTCGATCGCCGTGACGCGCTCCTGAAGCTCGCTGAGAAACTCCTCTCGATCCCCGAACTCTGGTGGGATCGTTAGCTCCAGCGTGACTTCGTCTGGCATCGTGCCGTCCTCAGCGAAGAAGTGCGCTGGCCGCATCGCGCGGAGCAGCGTGCCGGTCCGCAGCGCTGAGTACCCACTCGCACCGGGCCATTCGGAGACTCGGCTCACGAGGCCGTCCTTCACCGGGTTGGTCGCGATGTACGCAAGCTTGGCAAGCAGATCGTCGCGCGTCTCGAGCCGAACGACGCAGACCTGATCGCTCGAGAAGAAGTTCTCCCATCGCCCGCGGAGTGCGTTCATGCACTTCGCGAGCAGCTTGTGAAAGTGCTCGTAGAACGCTGGGGCGTTGCCATGGCGGTCGTAGATGGCGTCGTGCAGGTGATTGGACATCTGCACGAAGTCGATGACGTCGATGCGGTACCGGCGAGCGGCGATCGCGAGGCAGTAGATGAAAGCGTTGTTGGTCTCAGGATCGGGTCGCAATAGAAACTGTCGGTGCGTACAG
>CAZDGY010000755.1:0-3745 GCA_964504685.1 uncultured Kofleriaceae bacterium
CTCACGAAGCGAGGTGAGCCGACGAGCGCGATCCGTACGCGGCTCGCCGCCGCCGATCTCGTGTTCTTCACCGGCGGCGATGTCGAGCGCGGCATGGCGCTGATCGACGATCGCGACCTCGCGCCGTATCTCCGCGAGCTCGCCGCGGCCGGCAAGCCGATGGAAGGCATCTCGGCCGGCGCGATCTTGCTCGGCCGCCACTGGATCCGGTTTCCAGCGCGACGCGAGCCCGAACGATTTGCGTGCCTCGGGATCGTGCCGGCCTCGTTCGATACTCACGGCGAGGCCGATGGCTGGAGCGAGCTGAGCGAGCTCGCGCGCCGGACCAACGACGAGCCCGAGGTGTACGGCATTCCGTCGCACGGCTGCGCGCGGTGGAACGGCATGACGCTGCGTGCGCTCGGCGAGCCGCTCGCGCGCTTCCGCTGTGGCGACGATGCGCGCCGGATCGCCGATGCTCGGTCGCTCCGGTTGCCTCGGCACATCGCCGCGACCCACGTCACGCCACCAGGCTCTCGGCCTCGAGCGCCCCGTAGTAGTCCTCGCACTCGCGCTCGCGACCGCGCACGACGCGCCGCCCGCGCAGTTCGCCGCGCCACTCGGTGACGACCGTGGCCTGACCTTCCGGCTCGGTTGCCCGGTGATAGTAGATGATCACCCAGTCGCCAGTGCGACCGAGCTCGTGCGCTCGCGCGGTGTTGGAGAACAGCGCGGTGAATGCCCAGCCCGCGCGCTCGACGTGCATCACGGGAAGCCACGCGTCGCGCTCGGGGTTGAAGCGATGCGGTGCGATGCGCCGGAGCTCTCCGGCCGCGGCCGCGCGTCGATATTCGCAGTCGACGTAAAGCATCACGTCGATCGTCGGGTGATCGGTGCGCGCTGGCATCGGCGGCCGCGTGCGCGCCAGCCGCGTCGCGAGCTGGTCGCGAATCGCGGCGATCCGTCGCGCGCCGAACCCGTCGACGCGCGCGAGCCGGCCGTCGTGCGCCGCGGCCTCGAGCTGTTCGAGCGTCTCGATCCCGAGCTCGGAGTGAATACGGCTCGCGAGCTTGCGACCGAGTCCCGGGATCCGCTCGAGCGTCTTGGCGCCGTCGCCACGGAGGCGATCGAGCGCGCCGCAATGACCTGTCTTGATCAGCTCGATCACCACGTTCGCGAGTCGCGGGCCGATGTGCGGCACGGCTTCGAGACCGACCCGGCCGTGATCGCGGAACACGTCGGTCATCTCGCGATCGTGCTGGGCGATCCCTCGTGCGCCGTCGTGCCACGCACGACTGCGGTACGCCGATGCGCCCTGCTCCTCGAGAAGCACGGCGACCTGATCGAAGATGGAGGCAATTCGCGCGTTGGTCATACGATCACCGGCGTTACGGCTCGCGTGCTGGGAGCTACGTCCATCGACGAGCAATTCGCGTGCCTCGATCGACACGGCCAGTCCTGCGAGCTCGCGCAAGCGGCGCGCTTCCTCGATAGGCGCGTGCAGTTCGTGCGCCTCTCGCGTGAAGCTCTCGAAGAGCGCGTGGGCACAACGCGTGCACGGCTCGTGGCCCAACCATGATCGAACACAAGCCCAACACGAGCGTTCATGATCACCAGACTCATCGACCGGCGACTGCCGCCGAGCTGATCTCCGTCCTGGGAGACCTCGAGCCACTGACGATCGAGCAGCTGCTCGTTACGGGCGCGACCCTCGACGAAGTGATCGCGGCAGCCGCAGCGCTCGAAGACGAAGACGGATTCGGGGAATCCCATCACGAGCCGTGGTCTGCGCGCGAAGCTGAAGTTCGCGCCATCCTCGAACAGCTCGCGCTCGAGGATGCAGAGGAGCGCGACACCGAGCGCGAGATCGCGAGAACATGAGCGTGACCGTCGCCTGGCTCATCCTCGCCACGCTCGGCCTCCTCATCGCCGAGACGCCGCCTGTTCGTCGAACGTGACTCGCGCCCCTGCTGCCGCTCAATCGGTGCAAGGCAGCGTGTCGAACGCGCAGTCGACACAGAGCTCGTTGATCGGGCGACTCCGATGAGGCTTGGGCTCGAGCGCCTCGCCGCATTGTTTGCACCGCGGCACATCCGGCTCGAGCGCGGGTACGGGTTCAAGTGCCTGCAACGCAGCGTTGGAATCGACCGAGGAGTCGACCGGGCACAGGAGCTTCTTGACCATGCCTGTGTCCGGTGCATCGCACGTTCCAACCGGGACGCGCATCGAGCGCGCACGGACACGACTGCCGCGCAACGGTTGCGTGAAGGGGGGGCTAGCTCGACCTGCGGATTCAGAGGCACGTGTCTTGCTCCCCAACAACGGCATGAGGATCGTCGCGCTTGTCCTGTTCGGCGTCGCGAGTTGCGGTTCGGCGATCGATCGCGATGCCGTCACGTTGGCCGATCGAGTCGCTTCGCTTCGGGAACGCATGCACCTCCAGTTGGCCGCCGCGGATGGAATCGAACGCGCGATCGCGGTCGGTGACCTCGACGGCGCGCGCGACGAGGCACGGCGAATCGCGTCGCAGCCAGCGCTCGATGTCTTGCCCGAGTGGCGTCCGTACTTCGACGATATCCGCGCAGCGGCGAGCCAGATCGCCGACAGCAGCGAGCTCACCTCCGCGGCGAAGACGATGGCTCGGCTGGGGCGAAGCTGTGCACGATGTCACGAGGCTTCGGACGCGCGGATCGACTTCCCTCGCTCGCTCCCTCCGACGGAGGCGAGCGGGCTGAGGCCGCAGATGGCCGGTCATCAATGGGCCGCGGATCAAATGTGGCAGGGATTGATCGGTCCGTCGGAGGAGCGATGGCAGAGCGGCGCGCGCAAGCTCGCGGGCGCACCGCTGACGATGACCGCGGAGAGCGGCGAGCTCGGGATCGCCGACGACGCGGCCCGGGCGAAGCTGCTAGCCACCCGCGCGCTCACGGTCGGTGATGGCGATGGGCGCACGACGCTGTACGGCGATCTTCTTGCGACGTGCGCGCACTGTCACGCGGCGATCCGCGACCGGTCGTTGAGACCGCGGTCTGCGTTGCAGCAATGACCCGAGAAGCCGTAGTCGGGGCGAGAGGATTCGAACCTCCGACTCCCTGGTCCCAAACCAGGTGCGCTACCAGGCTGCGCTACGCCCCGTACCGTCAGAAGTAGCACAAAATCGCGGCGGTGGACTCGCGTTCGACTGCCACTGCCGGAGGCACAGCGCATTGCCCTCGGAAAACGACGCCTTGCTCCACCAGCGCGAAGCTACTTCGTCTTCTTCTTCGGCGGTGCCTTCGTGGGCGGAGCCGCGCCACCATCGGCGTCAGACGACGGCGGTGGCGGAGCGCTCGGCGTCTTGCCGCCGGCCCACGAGAAGTAGTTGCGCAGCATCTGGGTCTCGACGGTGAGGTCGCGCACCGTGCTCTTGCCCTCGCCGGCTTTGATCGCCTCGTCGAGCTTCGCTTCGCAGTTCGCGCACGGCACCTTGGCGATCTTCGGCAGCGCGAGCAGCACGCTCTCGCGCACGCCGTGGTCGTCGGACTTCGCCGCCTCGAGCAGCTGGTCGGTCAACGCCGCCGCACCCGCGCCGCGCTTGCCGATCTCGAGCATCGCGCGCTCGACCTCGGCATCGACCAGCCCGCCCTTCTCTTCGGCGGTCCAGTCCTTGATGTCCTTGATGTACTGCGCGCAGTCGTTCGCCGCCTGGTCGGGGGTGAGCGACAGCGTCTTCGCGTAGCAGTTGATGTCTTCCTTGCAGCGCAGCGCGACCACTATGCGGCCGACG
>CAZDGY010000756.1:0-3745 GCA_964504685.1 uncultured Kofleriaceae bacterium
CGACCTTGATGATCGTGCGCTGGCGCTGCTGGATCGAGCGGATCAGCCACTGCGCTGATTTCAGCTTGTCCTGGACATAGTCCTTGCTCGCCGCGCCGCCGGCCATCGCGTTCTTGTAGAACCCGCTGATCTTCAGCTTCGGCAAGCCGTCGTCGTTCGGTACGACGAAGTACTTGTCGCCGACCTTGTGGATGTAGACGTCCGGGGTGACGTAGTGCGGATCGTCGGTCGAGTACTGCCGGCCCGGCCGTGGATCGAAATCCATGATGACCTTGGCGGCCTCGTAGATCTCGTCGAGCGGTTGCTTCAGGTCGCGCGCGATCGCTTGATAGTTCTTCTTCTCGAGGTTGCCGAGGTGGCTGCGGATCATCTTCACGCACAGGTCGTCGTCCTGACCTGCAGCGATGCATTGGATCAACATGCACTCGGCGAGCGAGCGCGCGCCGATGCCGGTCGGATCGAACGTCTGGATCTTCTCGAGCACCTGCTCGCACAACACCGGATCGACACCCATGTCAGCCGCCAGCTCTTCGATCGGCGGATCCTTGAAGTAACCGTCGGCGTCGATGTTGCCGAGGATCGTCATGCCGATCTCGAGCTGCTCGGGCGGCAGGTCGGTCATATTCAGCTGCCAGGCGAGGTGATCGTGCAAGCTCGGCGGCTTGGTCAGCGTCGCTTCGAGCGAGGGCAGCTCGTCGCCGTCGCCGCGAAACGCGGGCATCGGCGGGCCCATCGAGTAGTTGTCGAGATAGTTCTCCCAGTCGATCTCGGACACCGCCGCGGCGTCGCCCTTGATTTCGGACTGCGCGACACCGTCGACGACCGAGCCCTCGATCGGGGTCTCGGTCGAGCCTGCACCCTCGAGCTGGTGGAGCTGCTGCTCGTCCCCGCCCATCTCGTCGCGCTCGCGGCTGCGCTCGTTCTCGAGGTCCATCTCGTCGTCGAGAATGGGGTTGTCGAGCATCTCGTCATGCACGAGATCGGCCAGTTCCATCCGGCTCAGCTGAAGCAGGCGGATCGCCTGTTGCAGCTGCGGTGTCATCACCAGCTGCTGCGACAGCTTCAGTTCCTGGCGCATCTCCATCGCCATCGGAAACTCCTTTGGAAAATCAGGCCTTATCGAGGCGACATGGGCGATGCAACATCGCTGGTACGTCCCTTGAAAGGAAGCGTGACACCAAAGCTTCGACTAGTAAAGGGCCAATGGCCCGCGTCTTGCTGTAGGTGCTTCCGCCGCCCCTGGTGATGCGACGCGGGCCGGTCCTCGAGCGTCTGAGCCTATGAATGTTGGTCTGGGTCGCCCTCGCCGTCGTCGTAGCCGTGGTTCTCATCTCGTGGTTGCTGCCCCGGCGCACCGCGCCGAGCGATGGGTTGAGTGAGCTGGTCGCGCTCTGTCACGGCGACCGCTCGGTCGCGGCTCGGTTGGTCGCGGCCGAAGCCAAGCGCGCGCCGGTCTCGAGCCGGCGCCAGCACGTGTGGGCCGCGATCGAACAGCTGCGCTACGACCGGCGACGCTGAGCCGCGAGCCGGGCGCGCACCGCCGCCTCGATCTGGCGGCTGACCGCCTGCTGGAGCCGGCCGTAGTAACGCTGGCGCCGCGTCTGCAGATACACCGGCCGGATCAACGGCACGTATGCCGGATCGATGCGAATCGCCGAGCCCGCCGACAGCGTGTGGCGCGGCTTGACCGCTCGTCCGAGCCCGAGCTCGACGCCGAGTAGGATGCCGGGCTCGTCGTGAAGAAACGACCGGGTCCACCGCCGCGGCCGAATCCGCGCCGGCTGCGCTGCGATCCATAGCTCGGTCGTGTCGTCGCGCGGGCCGACATCGAGAAACACATCGCGACGGCCGGGATGGTTGCGACTTTCGACCAGCACGAACTCCTCGTCACCGAGCCTGACATCGACCACACCGGGCGCATCGGCGGCGGACTGCGACAACACGAGATCGGCGCGGCCTTCGACCAGCGCATCGGTCGCGCGGCGATCGACGTCGCGTTGGATCTCGATCTGGACCGCGGGATGGTCGCGCAGAAACGGCGCGAGCGCAGGCAACACGCCGCGGATGCCTAAGCTGGGGCCATGGGTCGCTCGGTTCCGCTTGTCGTCGTCATCGTGTGCGGCATCGCCTATCACCTCGCGCAACGCTCGGCGCGAGCCGCGACCCCGTGGCCGATGCTCGCGATCGCCTATGGCGTCGCGCTCGTGTTGGCGATCGCGATGGCGATCCGCGAGCGCGACATCGTTGTGTGGCCGAACGCCGGTACGGTTATCGCCGCGTTGGTCATCGGGCTGACCGCGATCGGCATCGAGGCCGGGTTCTTCTTCATCTACCGCTCTGGCTGGCCGCTCGCGAGCGCTTCGGTGATCGCCGGCGTTACGGTCACGAGCCTGCTCGCCGTGATCGGCTACTTCGTGCTGCGCGAGCCGATGTCGACGATGCGCTTGGCCGGACTCGCGCTCGCAACCGTCTCCGCGATCTGCATCGCGCGTGGCTAGGAAAGCAGCGCTACGCGCAGACCTGGCAGTACAGCGAAGCCCGGCTCGGTCGGGACACCGTTACTTGCGCTTCGCCTGATACTCGAGCGCAGCCTTGATGAACCGCGAGAACAGCGGATGCGGCGCGCTCGGCCGCGACTTGAACTCGGGATGAAACTGACAGCCGACGAAGTACGGATGCTGCGGAAGCTCGAGCATCTCGACCAGTCGACCGTCGGGCGATACCCCGGATAGCACCATGCCGTGGCGCTCGAGCGCATCGCGGTAGTTGTTGTTCACTTCCCAACGATGGCGATGGCGCTCCGAGATCTCGGTCGTGCCATAGGCCTCGGCAGCGCGCGTTCCGGGCTTCAACACGCACGGGTACGCGCCGAGGCGCATCGTCGCGCCCTTGTCGGTGACGCCGCGTTGATCGGGCATCAAGTCGACGACCGGGTGCGCGGTGTTCGGATCGACTTCGCTCGAGTTCGCCTTGTCGAGGCCGCACACGTTGCGCGCGAACTCGATGCACGCCATCTGCATGCCGAAGCAAATGCCGAAATACGGCACCCGGCCCTCGCGCGCGAACTTCACCGCCGCGATCTTGCCTTCGGTGCCGCGCGCGCCGAACCCGGGCGCGACGAGGATGCCGTCGTAGTCGGCGAGCGATGCGGTGCCGCTCTTCTCGAGCTCCTCGCTATCGATGTGCTTGATCTCGACGCGACAATCGTTCGCGATGCCGCCGTGGAGCAGCGCTTCGTTCAGGCTCTTGTACGCCTCGACGAGCTGGACGTACTTGCCGATGAACCCGACCGTGACCTTCTTCTTCGGCTGCGTGATCCGCGCGACGACCTGCTCCCACGCGTCGAGCCGCGACGCGCGCGACCAGATGTTGAGCAGCGCAGCGAGCTTCTGATCGAGCCCTTGCTCCGACAGCATCAGCGGTAGCCGGTAGACGGTGTCGACGTCGATCGACTGGAACACCGCGTCGCTGTGGACCGAGCAGAACATCGCCATCTTCTTGAGCGCGTCTTCGTGCAGCTTCTGCTCGCAGCGCACGACGAGCACGTCGCATTGGATGCCGATCTCGCGCAGCTTCTGGACCGAGTGCTGAGTCGGCTTGGTCTTGAACTCGCCCGCGGCGCGGATGTGCGGCACGAGCGTGAGGTGAACGCTGACCGAGTTCTGCGCGCCGAGCTCGATCCGCAGCTGGCGCACCGCCTCGAGGAACGGCAACGACTCGATGTCGCCGACCGTGCCGCCGACTT
>CAZDGY010000757.1:0-3735 GCA_964504685.1 uncultured Kofleriaceae bacterium
CGCTGCTGTCGCCGATGATCGACGCGGCGCACGCGAATCCCGGCGCCTTCGCGCAGAACCAGCCGCTGCGCGAGCGGTTGCTCAAAGGCCTGATCGCGCTCGCGCTGTCGCAGCAACGCATGGGCGACCCGAGCTCGTCGCGCACGACGTTCGGCGAGATCCTGCGCAGCTTCCCGGACACGCAGCTGTCGCGCGCGACGTACGGCCCGGACGCCTACAACCAGTTCGAAGAAGTGCGGCGCGCTGCGACCGCGCGCGGCCGACTGACCGTGAAGGTGCCGGATGAATCGGGCGTGGTGTTCATCAACGAGCACTTCGAGAATGTCGGCACGACGTCGAAGGCGGATCTCGTGCCCGGCGACTACCGCGTCTATGTCCAGGTCGGCAGACAGTTGACGCGCAGCCACTCCGTGCCCGTGCGCGGCAATCAAGAGACGACGCTCGCGTTGCAGCCGGCGTACGACGCTGCGATCCGGACCACGCCGCACTGGACCGGCTTGGGCTTCGCGACGCAGGCCGAGCGCGAGCGCAACGAATCGGCGTTTGCCGCGAAGTTCGCGAAAGAGATCGCAGCTGGCTCGGCGATCGTGATCGGCTTCGACCAGATCCGCGGTCATGCGGCGATCGTCGGCTCGATCGTCAACCTCGATACCGGTCGCGAGATCCGTCGAGCGAGCCTCGCGCTCGAGCCCGAGCCATCGGTCGAACGCGTGCGTGCGCTCGCTCGGTTTCTCGCCGGCGATCAGGCGACCAATGGCATCGATGTTCAGCTCGGCGGCGACGTGCGCGTCGCTGGGGCGAAGCCGCGAGCGAAGCCCGAGGTGGTAGCGGCCGCTCCAGCACCAGACCCTGGCGCGCCAGCGCCGCAGCCCGTCGACGAGAGTCCGGTCGCGACGTCCACCGGCCTGTGGGGCGGTTGGAAGTACGTCACCGGTGGGCTCGCGGTCGGCGCGGTCGCGACCGGCGTCGCGCTGTTCGCACTCGACGGCCAGTGCTCGGTCGATGTCAGCGGCAACCTGCCTTGCCCGATGAAATACGATAATCATCCGTTCGACTACATCGCGGTTGGCGCGGGCGCCGCACTTGCCGGCCTGAGCGTCTATCTGTTCCTACATCATCCGAAGCGCGCGCCCGCCCGCACCGCGTACGTCGTGCCCACACGCGACGGTGCGTTCGTTGGCTACGCCGCGCGGTTCTAGCAGCCGCTGGGTTCCGCAACGCATCGTGGGCGAGCATGGTCCGCCGGCGCTGTCGACGAGATCCTGCGGCCGCTGACATGGTCTACTCGCGGGATGACGCCGATGCGTTGGCTCGCGCTCGCTGCCCTCGCCGCGTGTTCGAAGCAGGCTGCGACGACGCCGAGTAACGGCGGTGGTTCGGCGGCGGCGGCGCCCGCGCCGATCGATGCGGCCGGCGCGATGGTCGATGCGGCGGCGGTAGCGAAACCCGCCGCGAATGCGCCGTGCTTGATCGGCGGCGACGCGCGCTATGCCCTCGGCCGGATCGGCAGCGACCTCGTGACCTGCGGCGGTTTCTGGAAGGCGGCGCAGTGCTTCACGATCGATCGCAAGACCGGCGCGCTGACGCCGCGCACCGAAACGGCACTGCCAGGAGCCCCGTTCTCGCTCGATCCCACCAAGCTGCAGCCGGAGAACTGCTACGACGGCTACTGCTGGCCGCCGGTCGACGCCAAACGCGCCGGTCACGAACAGATCGAAGTGATCGCGAACACCGATGGCAAGCAGGCCGCCGTGCTCGTCGATGAAGAGCTGTCGATCTTCGACGTCGCCACCAAGAAGCGGCACGACAAAACGATAGCAACGCCGAGCGGCGTGCCGATCTGGTTCATCGGCGACTTGCTGTTCATCCAAATTAGCGACGCGGGTCCGCACGCCGTCATCGAGCTCCAAACCATGCACGGCAAGAAGCTGCATACATTCGAAGGCGTGAACACGGGCGGGGTCGGCACGGCGAGTGATGGCACGATCGTCGTGCAAGAAGACTCGCTCTCGTTCGTCACCGTGATCGACAACAAGTGGGCGAAGCACAAGACGATCTCGCGCGCGATGCCGAAGGCGCCGTGTGACCCCGACGAGCCGATGGTCGAGCCGGACTCGAAGGACCCGAGGATCGTCGCGTGCATCAAGTACACCGCGCAGTACTACACTCCGTACGCGAATGCCTCGGTCATCACCGACGGCGATGGCTTTAGCGCGTTGGTCGACCGCGAGCTGGTCGCACTCGACGCCAAGCTGGTCGAGACGGCTCGGATCAAGCTGCCGATCTGTCCAACGCCATGACAACGCTCGGCGACTGGCTGGCACGTGGGCCGTTCTCGCTGGCGATGTCGAGCGGGTTCTTCTCGTTCTACGCCCACACTGGAATGTTAACGTCGTTAACTTCGAACGGATTCGCGCCTAAGCTCGTCGCCGGATCGAGCGCCGGCGCGTTAGTCGGCGGCGCCTGGGCAGCGGGGCTCGAGCCCGCGGCGTTCGCCGAGCTGTTGTTCGCGCTGCGCCGCGACGACTTCTGGGATCCCGCGCTCGGTGCCGGTTTGCTCGCCGGCCGGCGGTTCGATGCGCTGCTGCGCGCGATCTTGCCGGTGACCGCGATGCGAGCGTGTCGCGTGCCGGTCAAGATCAGCGTGTTCGATATCGTCGCTCGGCGCACCGCGGTGATCGACGACGGCGAGCTGCCCGCGGCGATCCGCGCTTCGTGCTGCGTGCCGGTGATGTTTCACCCGGTGCGGATCGACGGCCGGTTGTACTGGGACGGCGGCATCCTCGATCGGCCCGGGCTTGCCGGCGTGCCGGTCGGCGAGCGCGTGTTGTTTCATCACATCGCGAGCAAGTCGCCGTGGCGGACCGAGATCCCGATCCCGAAGCGCGCTGACATGATCACGCTCGTCATCGACGACCTGCCGCGCTCGGGCCCGTTCAAGCTCGACGAAGGCCGCCGGGCGCTCGAGCTCGCTCGCGAGGTGACGCTGCGTGCACTCGACACCGCGATCCCCGCCGACGGCATCGTGCGACTCAGCGCCTAAGGGGGCGACCTCGCGGTGACTACGCCGGCTCTAGCTCGGCGCGCAGCGCCGCGACGACTCGAGCCGGCGCCTTGAACCGCACGCGCGTGCCAGCGTCGTGATGCTCCTCGGCGAGCACGGTCGCGCGCTCGTGGATCGAGTGAATCACGCGCTGGCTCGCCCACGGCACGTCGAGCTCGGTCTCTTCGAGTGCGCCCGCGAACTCTTCGATCATCTTGTCGCGCAGCATCGCGACGTCAGCGGGAATCTTCGCCGACAGCTGGAGCGCGCCGGGATAACGCTCGGCGAGGGCCGCGCGGCCGGCCGCATCGACGCGATCGATCTTGTTGAGCAGCAGCCAGGTCGGCATCTCGCGCGCACCGAGCTCGCCGAGCACCTCGCGCGTCACCGCGAGCTGATCCGCGTGCGCAGGATCGGACGCATCGATCACGTGGAGCAACAGGTCGGCGTCGCGCGCTTCGTCGAGGGTCGAGCGGAACGAGGCGACGAGATCGTGCGGCAGCTTCTTGATGAAGCCGACGGTGTCGCTGACCAGGATCGGCGGCTCGGTCGGCGGCTGGAGCCGGCGTACGGTCGTGTCGAGGGTCGCGAACAGCTTGTCGGCGATGTAGACGTCGGTCGTGGTCAGCGCGCGCATCAGCGTCGACTTGCCGGCGTTCGTGTAGCCGACGAGCGCGACGGTCGGCAGATCG
>CAZDGY010000758.1:0-3735 GCA_964504685.1 uncultured Kofleriaceae bacterium
CCGATCGAGCTCGGCGGCCATTCGCTGCCGCGCGGCACGATCATCGCGATCAACACGTTCGGCATCCATCGCCGCGAGGACTACTATCCGACCCCGCTCGCGTTCAAGCCCGAGCGCATGCTGCCGGATGCCAAGAAAGCGCGACCGCGCCATCACTACCTGCCGTTCGGCGCGGGCCCGCGGATCTGCATTGGCGCGCACTTCGCGTTGCTCGAGGCTCAGCTGTCGCTCGCCACGCTCGTCCAACGCGCCGACATCCACTCGATCGCGACCTCGGTCGACCACGAGCCGATGGTGACGCTGCGGGCCGCTGGCGGCGTCCCGGCGATCGTGTCACCGCGATGCTGACGAAACAAAGGAGCGGCTTCGCCGAAGTTGCTACCCAACAGCTGCACCGGCCTCTTAGTCCGCTTTCGCGCTCCGCGCTTCGCGGCCTACGGCAAGAACCGCGCGCGCTCGTCGGGCGCGGGCAGATCGCACAGCTCGGCGCGGCCCCACACGCGGTAGCGAATCGCCGCGATCAGGCGATAGCCGAGGTCGGGCAAGAACCCGGGGATCCAGCGCCACACTGCGGCCCAGCGCCAGGGCGCGCGCAGATGCTTCGCAGCGTAGAGGAAGGCCTTGCTGCGCAGGTAAACGTGATCGTTGTCGACCAGGACGACGGTCGACACGAGCTGTGGAATCTCGGGATGGCGCACGCGCAGCGCCGCGGCGGTTGCGCCCTGCAGTGGCGCGAACTGGAGCGCGTGATCGCGTTCGTGGCGGAGCAACCAGCGCACGCTGCGGTGGCACAGCCCGCAGGTGCCGTCGTAGAGCACGACCGGTCCGCCGGCGACCTCCGACGTAACAACGGGCGTGACCGCGGCCATATGCCCATCTTGCCGCTTCCTACGGCGGGGGCAAGTGGCCCACGCACCGCGACCATCAGCTTCCACCGGAGCGACCTTGCGCAACCCACGACTCGTTCCTAGTCTGTCTCGTGGGCTTCATCTTCCCGCTGCTCGCAGCGAGCGCGTTCTCGGCCCTCATCCACAGCTACGTGTGGTGGCACGTCGTGCGGCGGGTTCAACTGCCGCGGCGGTGGCGAATCGCAGGCACGGCGCTGTTCGTCGTGATGTTCCTGTCGATCCCGATCTCGACGTCGAGTCGACTGTGGGCGCCTTCGCTATCGGCGACGCTCGGCTGGATCTCTGGCCCGTGGCTCGCGCTCGTCGGCCTGTGTGCGATCGGGTTCATCGCGGTCGATCTCGCGATGGTCGTGCGCTGGGTCGTGCGCAGACCGCGCAAGCCCGAACCCGTGCAGTCGGCGGATCGCCGGCTGTTTCTCGCGCGGATCACCGGCGGTGCCGTCGCCACGATGGCGAGTGCTAGTGTGGCGGGCGGCATGATATCGGCGCGCGGAGAGCACGAGATCGTCGACGTCGAGATCAAGCTCGCGAAGCTGCCGCGCACGCTCGACGGCTTCTCGATCGTCCAGCTCTCCGACTTGCATACCGGGATGACGATCGATCGCGCGTTCGTGCAACGCGTCGTCGATCACGCGAACGCACTCGCGCCCGATCTCGTGGTGTTGACCGGCGACCTGGTCGATGGCCCGGTCGCGGATCTCGCCGATGACGTCGCACCGTTCGCGCAGCTGACCGCGAAGCACGGCGTTTACGCGGTGACCGGCAACCACGAGTATTACGCCGGCGTCGATGGCTGGATCGCGGCGATCTCGAAGCTCGGCGTGAAATACCTGCGCAACGAACGCGTCACGATCGGCGATGGCGATGCGAGCTTCGAGCTCGCCGGCGTCGACGATCACTCGGCGGACAACTGGGCGGGCCACGGCGAGGATCTGCCGGCGGCCACGCGCGGCCGGGATCCGAACAAGGCACTCGTCTTGCTCGCGCATCAGCCGCGCCAAGTCCGGCGCGCCGCGCGGCACGGCGTCGATCTCCAGCTGTCGGGTCACACGCACGGCGGCCAGATCTGGCCGTGGCACTACATGGTCAAGCTGCAACAAGGCGGCTTGCTCGCGGGCCACTACGACCACGAAGGCACCCAGCTGTACGTGACGCGCGGCTGCGGCTACTGGGGCCCGCCGGTGCGCCTGCTCGCGCCGCTCGAGATCACGCGCATCATCCTGCGCGCCGCGTAGCGCTGCGTTAGCATCGCTCGATGGGCTTTTCACGTTGGCGCAGGTGGACCGCGCCGCTCGCGTTCGCATTCCTAGTCGCGTGCTCGACGCTCGCGTTCGCCGGCACCGGCGGCAGCATGGGCGGCGGCAGCTGGGGCGGTGGTGGTGGCGGCGGCGGTGGCGGCGGTGGCGGTGGTTTCGGCGGCGGCGGCGGCGGTGGCAGCTATTCCTATTCCGGCGGCGGCGGTGGTGGCGGTGGCGGGAGCGTGGACGGCGCCGAGCTCGCGATCCTCTTGGTCTTCGGCGCGATCGCGCTCGTGATCAAAGCGATCGCTTCGACTCAACAACCACAGGACATGTCGCTCGGGCTCGACGACAGCTCGGATTTCGGCGGCAACAGCGTCGATGTCTCGGTGCTGCGCATCGCGATCGACGGCCGATCGCGCAAGTTCATCCAGAACGAGCTCGCGCGGATCGCGAAGGTCGCCGACACCGCGACCCCCGAGGGTCGGCTCGCGATGTTGCGCGAGGTCACGACGATGCTGCGCCGCCTGCGCGACGGCTGGGTCTACGGCGGCGCGATCAACGAGCCGATGCGCGAGATGAACGACGCGAAGGCGGTGTTCGACGGCCACGTCGACGACGCTCGGTCCGCATTCAAAGACGAGACGATCCGCAACGAGCAAGGCAAGACGACGACCGCGGCGCCGGCCGGCACGTATACGCCGACCAGCGATCAGGGCGCGGGCCTGATCTTGGTGTCGATCATCGTCGCCGCGCGCCACGAGCTGTTCACGGTCGAGCACATCGGCGATGGCGAGGACCTGCGCAAAGCGCTCGAAGCAGCGGGCCATCGCGAGGCCAGCGACCTCGTCGCGATCGAGATCGTCTGGCAACCCTCGGAAGACGCCGATCGGCTGACGTCGATCGCGCTCGAGCTGAAGTATCCCAAGCCGCAGCTCATCCCGATCGCCGGCGCACTCGTCGGCAAGGTGTTCTGCGCGTTCTGCGGCGGCCCATTTCCGGCCGAGCTCGTGACCTGCCCGCATTGCGGCGCACCGGCGCCCGGCCGCGAGCACGCGCCCGCGGCCACCCCGCCTTCGCCGCGTGCCTGATACAACCCGGGCATGCGTTCGGTCCTGATCGCGCTTGCCATCGCCGTACCCCACCTCGCCAGCGCCGCTCCCGCGAAGCTGACGCTCGCCGAGGTCATCGCCAAAGCGCTCGCGAGCCCGCGTGCGCGGATGGCCAGCGACGATCGCGACGCCGCGAAGTCGACCGTCGATCAAGCCGACGCGGCTCGAGACCCGCGGATCAAGGTCACCGCATTCGGCACGATCAGCCCGGACATCACGTGCTTGGACCCGGGCTGCACGATGACCGAGCCGCAGAACTTCTCGTTCAACTTCAAAGGGTTTTACGGCAGCGCGCAACTCGACATCACGCAGCCGCTGTTCACGTTCGGCAAGCTCAGCCACGCTCGCGCGGCTGCGCGCGCCGGGCTCGACGCGCAGAAAGCGCTCGCCGACGAAGCCGCGGGCGACCTCGTGTCCGATGCCGCGCGCGCGTACTGGGGCCTCAAGGTCGCGCGCGAGCTCGGCGGCATGCTCGAC
>CAZDGY010000759.1:0-3715 GCA_964504685.1 uncultured Kofleriaceae bacterium
GGGGATCACGTTCTTCGACTACGCGATCGCGGTCGACATCACGCCGGATGGCCGCACGGCGGTGTTCGAAGATCTTTCGACCGGGCGCGCGCTCGCGGTCGTCGTCGATACGGTGACGGGCGAGATCGCGGCGCCGATCGACGCGGGCGATCCCTCGGGAGCGCTGGTGACCGGCATCGCCAGTACCGGCCGGATGTCGGCGCTCCACGGCGATACGGCGATCGAAGCTGGCGTGCTCGACGGTACGACCTGGAACGATCTCGCGAGCCCGTACAAGACCGGCTGCGATCCGAACTACGGTGGCGCATGGGACGTCAGCGCTGACGGCTCGGTCGTGGTCGGCTTCATGTGGAATGGCTGTAGTCCGGTCGCGTTCCGATGGACCGATGGCGCAGCCGCGGTCACGCCGCTCCAGGTGCTCGGCGCGAGCAGCGCGGCGGCACCGACGAATCGCGCGACCGTCGTCTCGGACGATGGCCAAGTCGCCGCCGGATTCGCGGAGAATCTGATGGTCGATCGCTCGCCGGCGATCTGGACCGCGGACGGGCACGGGAAACTGATCGATCCGACCGATCAAACCGGGCCGGGCGAGGTGCTGTCGATCAGCGCAGATGGGTCGCGCGTCGCCGGCATCTGGACGGACGACGGATTCACGTGGACAGAGGCGGGCGGGCGGGTGCCGATTCCCCGGCTCGACTCGTCGCTGCCTACCGATCCCGTCTATCCGAACGCGATGTCGGCCGATGGTTCGCTCGTGTTCGGCGGCATCGGCGACGCGTTCTTCTCGCTCCCGTTCGCGTTCGTATGGTCCGATGCTCGCGGTACGCGCGATCTGACGATGCTCGCGCGCGAGAATGGCTTGCCGATCGCCTCGGATACGATCCTCAACAGCGTGCTTGGCGCGAGCGCCGACGGCAGCGTGCTCGTCGGGACTGCGCTATTCGGCAACGGCGCGGCGAAGACCTACATGCTTCGCCTGCCGACCGCCCCGTTTTAGTTCACGCAGCGAGGCGAATACGGCGCATAGCGCGTGAAAACGGAATCGCGAGAAGCCATCGCGTGGCACGGAGCGCAAGTCTTGAGCAGCGCGTCGCCGCCAGGCCTGCGCGCGCGAGTCACTCCCCGGTCTTGCGCCCGCGCCGGTAGCGCCGGCCGAGGGTCGTCGCGAGATGGACGGCGTCGTACCCGAACCGGTTGCGAACGCGATCGACGGCGGCGCCGCGTCGCTCGCCGGCGTCGAACAACGGCAGTTGCACGGCATCGAGGCGCAGCTTCGCGAGCGCCACGCCCAAGAGCCGGATCGGCAGCTCGCGCGCACGCGTGTCGCGATAGATCGCGAGCACGACGCGGTGGATTTCAACGTCGATGTTCGTCGGCTCGATCGTTTTGCTGCGCGTGATCGTCTCGAAGTCGGTGTAGCGAAGCTTGAGCGTGACGTTGCCGGCGATCACCCCGCGATGCCGCGCGCGCGACGCGACGCGCTCACATAGTCCCGATAGCACCGCGGTCGCGGTGTCGGCGCTGGTCTCGGCGAACGTGCGCTCGTTCGAGATCGTTCCGGCGACGTGGCCGCGCGGATCGTACTCGCGAAATGCCGGACGCTCGTGACCGAGCTCGTCGTCGCCTTCGCCGCGCGCGGCGCGTCGGATGCTCGAGGTGTACGCCCCGAAGATCGGTCGCACGATCGCCTCCGGTGCTGCGACCAGCTGTCCGAGCGTCGCGATGCCGAGCGCGTGCAGTCGCGCCTCCGCAACCGGGCCGATGCCCGGCAGCTTGCGCACGCCTAATGGCGCGAGCGTGTCCGCCTCGGTGCCCGCGCGCACGAGCAACACGCCCTGCGGCTTGGCGAGCGCGCTCGCGACCTTCGCCATCGGCTTGGTCGTCGCGATGCCCGCGCTCGCAGGCAGCCCGAGCTCGCGATCGATCGTCGCGGTCATCTCGCGGACGACCCGGAGGATCGTCGCGTCATCGTCGGCGTCTTCGCGCCGTCGGTACATCCGCTCGCAGCCGCAGAAGTCGAGGTAATGCTCGTCGATGCTCGCCGCGATGACCACTGGACTGAAGCGCTCGACGATCGCTCTCGCACGCGCCGAGTAGTCGCCGTAGACCTCGCCGTGTCCCGGCACGAACACGGCGTCCGCCGGCGCGCGCTCCGACGCCTCACGGATCGACATCCCCGATCGCACGCCGAACGCGCGGACCTCGTAGCTCGCCGACGTCACCACGCCGCGCCCGCCGCGCAGCCCGCCGACGACGACCGGCTTGCCGCGCAGACTCGGATCGAGCAGCCGCTCGACCGACACGAAGAACGTATCCAGATCGAGGCAGCAGATCCGGGGCACAAACACGGCAAGCTAGGGTAGCTCGCGCGTCTGACGCCGCTTGGTCGCGCTCTTACCGCTCGATCGAGGGGGCGCCCTGGAATAGGACGATCGCGTCGGACGTAGACGCCTCGATGATCTCGAGCAGGCGACTCGCCGTTGCCAGCCTGTGCGGCGCGTTGCTTGCCGCGAGCCCCATCGGCGCGTCCGCGGCTGCCGACCTCTCCGCAACCGCGCGCTTTCTCGCTGGCAAGGGCGTCGCGCCCGACTCGAACCTCGCCGCACATGCTCAAACGCAGTCGTACGCAGACTACGCCGAGCAGATCCGGTCCGGCTGGAAGCAGTTTCAGCAGCCAAACCTCGAGCGCATGCGGAGCTGGTGGACGGGCCGTGCCCCGGCGACGTACTCGACCGTTCTCTACGCGTTCAGCGGACCCGATATCGGGAACGCGCTGGTCTTCTTCCCCGATGCCGATTCGTATCTCATGTTCGGCCTCGAACCCCCAGGCGCCATTCCGGACTTGCAGGACATGGACGACGACGCGATCAGCTCGGGTCTGAACGAGCTCGAGGCGTCGCTCAGCTCGGTCCTCCAGGTGAACTACTTCTTCACCAAAGCCATGGAGAAGAAGCTGGGCAAAGGGTCGTTCAACAGCATCACCGGCCTGCTCCTGTTCTTCCTCGGCATGAACGATTGCGACGTGACGGGGGCGAGGAGGATTGCCATCGGTCCAGGCGGCGCGCTCGTGCAAGGAACGGCCGCCGACGATTCCACGAGCGGACGTTCCCGCTCTCGCGTCCCGGGCGTCGAGATCACGTTCAGGCGAAATGGCGGCAAGGAGCAGACCATCCGCTACTTCATGGTCAACGTCGCGGACGCGGACCTCGCGAAGAGCTCACCCGACTTCATTCCATACCTCAAGAGCCAGAAACGTTTCGTGACCATGATCAAGTCGGCGTCCTATCTGATGCACAAGGAAGGCATCCAGGAGCCGGCGCACTTCGAGCAGATTCGCTCGCTGATTCTCATGCAGAGCGACTTTGTCGCGCAGGACGATTCAGGCGTGCCGCTCAGGCTGTTCGCGCGCGACACGTGGAAGCTGCAGTTTCACGGCAGGTACGAAGCGCCGACTCCAGAGTTCGCGAAGTATCTCGAGAGGGATCTGAAGATCGAGATGCAGAGGAACTCGACGGGGCGGCTGCCGTTTAGCTACGGCTACGCCTACAAGCAAGGCGAGTCGAATCTCATGACTGCGGAGCGAGCTCAGTAGTCGAAAGGAGCAGGCATGGTCAAAGCAAGACAACTGTGCGTGGCGGGTTTCCTGCTCGGCTCGGCGGCTTGTGCCGGCCGGCAGAAGGCTGCCGACGACATGATTCCAGTCGCGAAGGCGATC
>CAZDGY010000760.1:0-3706 GCA_964504685.1 uncultured Kofleriaceae bacterium
GACATCCCGGCGACGGATTGACATGACGTACCGCGAGCTGCTCGACCGGTTGTTGCCGGCGCGGCGGTTCGGCGTGGTGCTCGGCCTCGAGCGCATGCGCGAGCTGCTCGATCGGCTGGGCGCTCCCGATCGCAAGCTCGGCACGGTCGTCCATGTCGCGGGCACGAACGGCAAAGGCTCGACCGTCGCGATGGTCGCCGCGATCGCTGCGGCCGCCGGTGTGCGGGTCGCGGCCTACACCTCGCCGCACTTGTCGTCGTTGCGCGAGCGGATCGCGTTCGCCGGCGCTCCGATCAGCGAAGAGGATATCGTCGACGCAGCACATCAAGTATCCGCCGCGGGTGGCGACGAGCTGACGTTCTTCGAGCAGCTCACCGCGATCGGATGCGTCGCGATCGCAGGAGCGGAGGTCGACGTCACCGTGCTCGAGGTCGGGCTCGGCGGCCGGCTCGATGCGACGAACGCGATCGCCGCCGACATCGCGGTCGTCACCGGCATCGCATTCGATCACGAGGCGATCCTCGGCGACACGATCGCGGCGATCGCCGCCGAGAAGGCGGGCATCTTCAAGCGCGGCCAGCGCGCGGTGGTCGGTGCCTCCGGTGAGCTCGACGCGAGCGCGATTCTCATGGCTGCGGCGCGCGCGGCCGGCGTCGCCGAGCTGACCGTGATCGACGACCGCGCGATCGCCGCCGTGCCACGCGTCGCGCTCGCCGGCGCGCATCAACGCCGCAACGCCGCCGCGGCGCTCGCAGCGATCGATCACCTCGAAGCACTCGGTGTCGTGACTGCGCCGGTGCCGGTTCGCGCTCGCGCGCTTGCGACCGTCGCGCATCCCGGGCGATTCGAACGCGTCGGCGATGTGGTGTTCGATGGCGCGCACAATCCCTCCGGTGCCATCGCGCTCGCGGCTGCGTTGCAAGAGGCAGCGCTCGCACCCGTCGCGATCCTCGCGATCTCGTCGGACAAGGCCGCGGCGGAGATCGTGCGCGCACTCGGCCCGCAGTTGCGCGGCGTCGTCGCGACCCGGTACCAGCAGGACCGCGCGCTCGATCCGGAAGCGCTCGCGGCGATCGTGCGCGCCGAGCTACCCGACCTTCCGGTCCTCGTCGCGCCGGACATCCGCGCCGCGATCGTCGCTGCTCGCACGCTCGGTCGCGGGGCGCCGCTCGTCATCGCCGGTTCGCTGTTCATCGTCGGCGAAGCGCGGGTCGAGCTGCTCAACGTACCTACCGATCCGATCGCGCTCAGCGATCCACCGGCTGTCCGCGCGTGACGCGCTACTTCACCGCGGACTACGTCGAGCGCGCGACGCTGCGCGATGGCTCGGTCGTGCGGTTGCGACTCGTCGCACCCGAGGACGCGGCGCTGCTCCGCAAGTCGTTCGAGCGCTGGTCACCCGAGTCGCGCTACACGCGGTTCCTCGTGCCGAAGCAGGCGTTGTCCGACGACGAGCTGCGCTACTTGTGCGAGGTCGATCAGGAATCGCACTTCGCGCTCGGTGCCGTGCTCGAGACCGGCGATGGTCATGGCGAACCGGTCGGCTGGGGCATCGCGCGGTTCATCCGGTTGCCGCACGAGCTTGGCGAGCCGGTCACCGCCGAAGCCGCGATCGCAGTCGCCGACGAAGCGCATGGCAAAGGCCTCGGCACGCTGCTGCTCCTTCGGCTATGCGCCGCCGCGGCCGAACGCGGCATCGAACAATTCCGCTGCGAGGTCCTGGTCACGAACCAAGCGATGCAGGCGCTCGTCACGTCGATCGCACCCGATCGCTCGGTCGCGCTCGCGCACGGTGTGATGTCGATCGACTTCGCGGTGACCGCGATCGCGCCCGATGCACCGCTCGCGACCGAGACGCCGCGCGCTGGCTTGTTCGCGCTGTTTCGGGCTGCCGCCGAAGGCCTCGTCGAGTGGACGCACAGCGTGCGCCGGTTGTGGCGGAAGTAGGCGATCGCCGTCTATCCGGCCCATACCCGGCGGCGCTTTCGATCGGCCTCGGGGCTAGGACCCCGGAGGGTTCCAGCGCAGCTGGAGCACGGTCTTGGCGTCACCGGCCCACGACCGTTGCCGAAACGTGCCCCTGACATCGCGGGCACCCGCTAGCTCGAGCAGGGCGGCGAAGAAGCCGAGGGTCTGAAACGACGCCGCTTCTTCAGCCGCCTTGCCCATGTAGTAGTGAACCTCGATCTGCGCCTCTTCGTCGTGGAGCATGATCAGGTCGAGCGCGTTGAAGTCGAAGAACGTCTCGCGCAGCACGCGGAACCGGTTGAGCGTCTCGACCGGATCGCCGGGCGCGAGCAGCTTGACGTTCGCGGCGTACTGCTGGCCGGCGGAGTAGCGCCCCCACAGCTCGACCAGCGAGATCTGGCCGTTTGCGACGACCCGCAGGATCGCGTTGCCCATGCGCTCGAACGACTCCATCGGGTACCAGCCATCGAGCACGATCGGCGTCGCCAGGAACGCGAAGTCCTCCGGCTTGAGCTCGGGCAGCGCCATCGACTTGCGCGCCTTGAGCATGCGCACGTAGTCGAGGAACAAGATGCCGCGGACTTGGCGCACGTTACGCGCAGCATAGCTGGTAGTGCTCGAAGTTGCGAAGTAGCCGGCGGACCCGTACGATCGATCCATGTCGCGAGCGCGCTTCGCTCTGTGTGCCGTCACGCTGTTCGCCGCGTCGGCGAGTGCGGCGCCGCGCAAGAAGACGCCGGCCAAGCCACCAGCTGTGTCACCGGCGCCCACCGGCAACCGCGACTTCGCCGCGCCCGACGATTCACCCGCGACCGACACGCCCGGCGTCGCGCACGCCGAGGGCGACTATGGCGGCGTCGTCCCAGGACAGCCGCAGCGCAACGACAACAAGGGCAAGATCAAGCGCGCCGCCGCGAAGGGCACGCTGACCTGGATCGGGTTCGAGGCGAAGAACGGCGGCGCCGAAGTGTTCTTCCAGTCGGTCGCGCCGTTCGAGCTCGAGCAGCACGTGGAAGGTGGCCAGCTAGTCGTCGAGCTCGCCGGGCTCAGCCGGCTCGGCCAGAACACGTGGCGGCCGGTCGACACGCGGTTCTTCGATAACCCGTTAGCGAAGATCGCCGCGGCGCGCGTCGGATCGGCGCGGGCGACGAAAGACAAGGCGGCGCACGGCGCCGGCATCGAGATCCGTATCGCGTTCAAGAACGCGAAAGACGCGCACGAAGGCACGGTGAAGTCGGCGACGGAAGCGGACGGCATGTACTACGCGTACTTGTCGTTCGGCGAGGGCGCCGATCAAGCCGCGCCGACCGTGCAAGACCCCGAGCGCTGACCCGACGTCACAAAGTATTCGGAGGCACGCGCGCGAATCCCACGTACTACGTGGAGGCGCCGTGCTGGGTGAGACGATCGGAAACTTTCGGCTCGCTCGCCGCCTCGGTGGCGGCGCGATGGGCGAGGTGTATCTCGCCGAGCACACGAGCATCGGCACGCACGTAGCGATCAAGCTGCTGCGCGACGAGATTTCGTCCGACCGCGCCGAGGTCGAGCGGTTCTTCAACGAGGCGCGCGCGGTCGATCGGATCCAGCACGCCGGGATCGCGAAGATCTTCGATGTCGGGCGGTCGGCGCGTGGTCGCGCCTATCTCGTGATGGAGATGCTCGAAGGCGAGACGCTCGCGGCGCGAATCGCGCGGCGGCAGCGGCTCGACCGGGCGGAGATTGCGGATCTCGGAGATCG
>CAZDGY010000761.1:0-3705 GCA_964504685.1 uncultured Kofleriaceae bacterium
CCTTCGCGCCGCCTTCGGCGGAGCTACGCGTCGGGCTTTCGCCCGACTTGTCGTTACCCGGAGTCACAGCCGCGGAAGTCTACGCACCCGGAATCAGATCGGCCAGCGTCGGCACGACGCGATTGCGCCCGGCGTGCTTCGCGGCGTACAGATTCTCGTCGGCACGCTTGATCAGCGTTTCGCCGTCGACGTTCTCTTTGTGCAGCGTGGTCACGCCGAGGCTGATAGTGAACGAGATCGACTTGCCATCGAACAAGCACGGGCGCTCTTCGATCAGCGTGCGCAGGTGCTCGGCAAACACGACGCCGCCGGCGAGCGCGGTCGACGGCAGCACGCACGCGAACTCTTCACCGCCGTAGCGCGCGAACAGGTCTTCGCGGCGGATCCGCGGACGAATTCGCCCGGCCAAGTCCTTGAGCACCGCATCGCCGGCGAGGTGGCCGTGCGTGTCGTTGACCTTCTTGAAGTGGTCGACGTCGAACATCACGAGCGTGAGCGGATGGCCGTGACGACTCGCGACCGCGAGCTCGCGCTCGAGGAACTCGAGGAAGTAGCGCTTGTTGTGGATTCCCGTCATGCCATCTTGGATGGCCATGTTGTGAATCGCTTCGTGGTACGCGCTCTCGATGTTCGAGCCCGACAGGAACTTGTAAATCGCGTCGCCGAACCGCACTTGATCGGCGTCGGTGAGTTGTTGCGCGGTGATCCGCGCTTCGTTGACGAACGTGCCGTTGGTCGAGCTCAGGTCCTCGACCCACCAGTTGCCAGCTTCATCGGTGTAGAGCCGCGCGTGTTGGCGCGACACCGAGCTGCGGCTGACCACGAATCCGGCTTCGCTATCGCGGCCGACGATGTACTGCGTCGACATCAGCGGGATGCGCCGACCGATATCGGGCCCCGGAGGGTGCAAGTTCACGAGACAAGCGTCACCCGCCGGGCCCTTTTTCTCAGGGCCGCCGAGAGGACGCTGCAGGATCAGGGTCCCACCTTCGCGGTAGTCGTCGGTCACTTCGCGGGCCGTGGTTCGTTATAGCGCGGGGTACGACGTCGATTCAATGGGTTGCGGCGACCTCGAACGATCGATGCGCACCGTCGGCGGTGGCGGAAATCGTGCCCAATAACAGTGAACCTAGCGCCGATCGGGCCAGCTCCTGTCGCGCCGGCGGCAGCAGGTCGACGAACCGAGCGACCGCGTAACCGCCGGTAGCCGCGATCGTTGCAACGACCAGCTGGCCTGCGAGCGCGGCATCGAGAGCGGCCTCGGCGGCATCGCCGGTAGCGATCGAGCCGATCGCGACCGCATCGACGCCTTCGCCCAAAGCAGTTGCCACACCCAGCGTGAACGACGTGGCGTGGTCCCCGATCGTGCGCTGGCTGATATAGGGCGACGCCGGGTGGAGGATCTCGATCCACTCCTCGAGCACGACCGATCGCCGGTGGCGCTCGCCGAGCGCGCGCACGATCGCAGCGAGTGCGGTGGTCTTACCGGTGCCGGGGCCGCCTGCGATCAAGACAAGGCCTTGTGCATCGAGCCACGGAGCGATCGCAGTCAACCCGAGCCGATCGAGCGGCGGCGGCTCCGCAGCGAGCACGCGCAGCGCCGCGCCCGGGCCGCGATGATCGCGAACCAACGTCGCGCGTACCCGGCCGACGCCGTCTCCGTACGCGAACGTCGCGCTACCGCGTTCGGTCCACGCGGCGCGCGCTTGCGCGGGAGCGACGATGCCGAGCTCGCGCGACAGCGTTTCGGCATCGAGCGGCCCGCGATCGCCCGCCGCTACGAGCTGACCAGCGACGCGGAGCGACGGCGGCGCACCGGTCGAGAGATAGACATCGGTCGCGCGCTGGGCGCGTGCCGTGGCGAGCAGTTGATCGAGCAGCGCGCTGCCGCTCGTCGCCACCGGTGCGGTCTCGCCGTCGTACTGGCCGCGCTCGATCACCATGTCGTCCACGACGCCACTCGGCGCGGTCGCGCCACGCGGCGGTGCGCGATTCGGGGTCGGCGGAGGTGCCGCGACCGGAGGTGGAGCGGCTGGCGCGGGCGCATCGATCGTCACCTGCCACGCACCGGGTTTAGGCGCGACGTTCAGCGCGTAGCGGACGCCGTTCGAATCGATCTCGAACTGCGCCGGCCGATGCTTGTCGATCTGATCGAGCACCGCCGGCGGCGCGACCTCGCGCACGAGGACGACGAGCTGATCGTGCGGCGTGACCTGCGTCGCGTGGCGATCGCCGGTGGGAAACTTGAGCGTGATGCTCTGGCCCGATGTCAGCACGGCTCCAGCCGCGCCGAACCGCTCGATGCTTCGCAGATAGACGTCGATCTTCGGCATGGCTACAGCTCGGTGACTTGGACGATCTGAGTCTTGTTGACGAGGTAGTGCTCGTTCGCGGTCCACAACCGCACGAACCGGCCGGCGCCGTTGAGATGGTCGGCGACGCGCGGCCGATCCGAAGGCGACGAGTCGAACAGCGAGCCCTCGATCTGACCACCGGCGACGAGCTTGACCGCGACGCGATGCTGACGTTCGTACAGGGTGATGACCTCGGACGGAATCTCCGCGAAGTCGTCGTCGCTATCGTCATCGCCAGCGGCGTCGCCGACAGCGGTGCGGCCGACCGCGATCCACGCGATCGCGTGCTTGCCGAGCAGCTGGACATTGCCGTCGCTGCGGACCGGGATGAAGCTGGCATCGGCGTCGAGCAGCGCCGCGATCGCGTCGAGCAGCTCGCTGTGGCCTTTGCGCGGCACGTCCGCGACGAACAGCTCGGCGGGATGCGCGTTCGCGCTGACCAAGGCGAGCCGGACGTCGACTGCCATCGTCGGCAGCCTCAGCTCGCTCGATCGGTCCATTGTCTCCGATGGTATCGCCCCCGACGATCGCACCGCAACCAGCCGACAAAGATGCTATCGATTTGGGGCATGGCGCGCGCCACTCCGATCCTCGCCGCGACGACAGTTGCCGGTGTCGCCCTATCGCTGTGGCTGTGGCACGAGAACCGCGCTTTGCGTGCCGAGCTCGACAAACCCGCCGCGACCGGCGAAGCCACAGCCGAGGTTTCGGCGCGCACCGCGGATCCGTGGCAATCGCCGACGCGAGCGTCTGGCCCGCAGCGCAGCGGTGCGGTGCCCGAGCTCCCCGGGCCGAAAGAGGAGTCGCGACTGGCCCGACGCGCTCGCCACACCGACGAGCTCGCCGAGATGTTCGGCCGCGCCGAGGGCGAGACCCCAGACCAATATCGCGCGCGCGTCATGCCGATGATCAAGGCCGGCCTCGCGATCCCACGTCAGCGCGCTGAAGACATGCGCAAAGAGGCCGAAGAGAAGGCGCACGTCACGCCGCAGCAATCGGCGCAGCTCGATCGCGCGTTCGACAAGGTCTACGGCGATGCGATCGACTACGCGAACAAAGCGATCGCCGACGGCGAGCTATCGCCGTACGAGCGCAACGTGGCCGGCTGGCTCGATTTCGCCGGCGGCCTCGGCGGCATCCTCACCGATGCGCAGACGCAGATCGGCCAAGTACTATCGCCCGAGCAAGTCAAAGCGATGTCCGACTCCGGCTTCGAGTGGGGCGAGTACCTCGGGCTCGAAGCGCCGTGGGAACAACTCGAACCGCCGCCGCTGCGCAAGCAGTAGCTGAGCTAGCTAGCTCTGTTGATCCTACACATCGTGTCAGATGGCCGTGATCCCTTCAGGGGATG
>CAZDGY010000762.1:0-3700 GCA_964504685.1 uncultured Kofleriaceae bacterium
CCGTAGGAGCCGACGACGGTGGCCTGCGTCTTGGTCGCGAGATCGAGCGTGTAGTCGAGCCGCGCCGGTTGCGCCCAGCTCGGCTCGAACACCTGCTCCTTGACCCGCGGCGCATGAAACCCGCCATACGGAAAGCCGTTGAGCGTGAAGCAATACAGCTGCTCTGCCGCGAGCGCGGCCGCGAGCTGACGCCGCGCCGCCGGATCGCGGATCAGCTCGGTCGCGGCATCGCGCGCGATCCACAAGCCGACGCCGAGTCGCGCGACGCCGAGCCGAGCTCGCACCGGGCCGCAGATCCGACGGATCTGATCGACGAGCGCCGCGACGCTCTCGCCCGGCAGCACATTGTAGCAATAGCCGAGCTCGGCGATCCGACCGTCGGATAGCGCGAGCTGCATGCTCAGACGTTACGCTGCCGGCGGCGGCGTAGCGAGCCCGCGACCACCGCGACGAGCGCGAGCCAACCCGCACCGCCGTTGCCACTGCTCGCGCAGCCGCCGCAGCCGCCCGCTGGCGTGCTCGAGCCATCGCCATCTCCCTTGCCCGGACCTGCGGTGCCGTCGAGCACGAGCGTCGTCGTGGCCGCGCTCGACAGCTCGATCTTTACGAACGTGCCGTCGTAAGCCCACGAATCAGCCATTAGCGCACTGGGATCGACCTCGGTCAGCGTCGCGCCATCGCGCAGCACGCTCGTCGGGTGCGCGGACGAGTAGACCTCGAACGTCGCCGCGTGCGGCCCGGCAGCCATGGTCAATGTTAGCGTCGTGGTGCTGTCGCTCGCGTTCGAGGTCAGCGTCGTGCCGTCGTACAGCGTCGCCTCGGAGTTGCCGGTCGGCCCAGTGCCCGGATAGACGAGAAAATCGAGCGAGCCATCGCTCGTCGCGATCGCCGAGTTGCCGACATACGTCGCATCGTTGAGCGACTGCACGCCGGCCGGCAGCCGAGTGACGATGCCACCATCCTTGACGTAGATCGGAATCTGCGTCGAATCTGTGCCGGTCCACGTCACGGTCTGGCCGCCATCGACGTGCGCGTTCGTCCAGAAATCGAACCACCCACCCGCGGGCAGATAGACCGAGCGCGTCGTCACGCTCTGGGTGATCACCGGCGCGACGAGCAGCGAGTCACCGAGCATGTACTCGTCGCCGATCGTCGCGGCGGTCGCATCGCCCGCGGCGACGAGCGGCAGCGGCTGGATCAGCGGGATGCCATCGACGGTCGCTTGCTTCGCCGCGCTGTACAGATACGGGAACAGCGTCGTGTGCAGCTGCGCGTAGGCTTTGAAGTTCGCGAGCGCCGCGTCGCCATAGCTCCACGGATACTGCTTGCCTGCGGTGACTTGACGATGCATCTGCATCACCGGCGTGAGCGCGCCGAACTGCGTCCAGCGCATGAACAGATCTTCGGGCGTCGAGCTAGGATTGCTGTCTTGATAACCGCCGATGTCGCTGCCCCAGAACGCGTAGCCCGACATCGCCGCTGACATGCCGGCCGACACGACGCTCGGCAAGCCGTTGTCGGTGCCGAAGTTCGGCTCGTTATCGCCGGCCCACATGCCGGGATACGCCTGCGTCCCGGTGAACCCGCTGCGCGCGAACACCAGGCCATTGTTGCCGAGCACGTTCCACACCGACTTGAGATACTCGACGCAGAATCCGTTCTTCATCTCGACGCCGGTGCGGCCGTCCGCGTAGCTCGCGGTCAGCGGGATGTAATCGGCTTCGCCGTCGTCGGTCTTGAACCCGCCGATCGTGCCGTTGCTGTCGCTGACCAGCTGCTGCAGCTGCTGGGTGAACCACGCCGCGGCCGCCGGGTTCGTGAAGTCGACCGGGCTGCCGATGCCCTTCCACCAGGTCGTGACGAGCGGCGCGCCGCCCGGGCTCGCCTTGACGAAGTAGCCGCTGCTCGCGGCGGTGTCGTAGGTCGACGCCTTGCCGAGGTTCGCACCGGCGATGCCTTCGTCGTACGACGACGTATCGACGAACGGAGTGAGCCACACGACGACGCGCAAGCCACTCGCACGCAGGAACGCGAGCATGTCAGCGGCCGACGAGAACCCGGCGTACGCCTGGCCTTCGAACGTTCCGCCCGCGGAGAACTGGGTCATGTTCCATTGGAAGTCGTTGTAGGCGAGCTCCCACGGCGAATCGAATACGAACACCGACGCGGGAATCCCGAGCTGGAGCTCCTTGGTCACGACGTAGCGAACTTCGCCGCCGTTGTGCCAGACATCCGACGAGATCCACGGGCCGAACGCCCACGCCGGTGGCAACGCGGGTCGGCCGGCGTAACCGGTGTAGCGAGTCAGCACATCGCGCGGCGCCGGGCCACCGACGAGGTTGATCGCGAGCTTGCCGAACGACAGGTGCGCGGTGAACCGGTCGGGCGCGGTGTCGCGCATGTCGAGCTGCGCCTCGGCAGTCGAATCGAGCTGGAAGCCATAGCCGTGGCTGCTGATGAACCACGGCGCGACCGCGTAGGAGTTGTCGCCCTTGGCGCCGGGATGATCCGACGTCAAGATGTGGACCGACTTGCCGGCTTGATCGAGGCCGTCGAACTTCTCGCCGAAGCCGTAGAAGTGCTCGTCGCTCGTGCTCGCCGCCGCGATCTGAGTCTCGGTCGGCGCGCTGCCGCCCCAGTCGGTGACCTCGTAGTGCAGCACGCCTTCGGCCGTGAACCGTAGCTGCGCGGTGATCGTGCGCGTGCCCCACGTCTGCTGGAGCTGCAAGCCATCGCTGAGCGCCGACTGCTGGACCACCTGGCCGATCGGCAGCCAGTTGTCGGCGAGCTTCGCGGACGGCGGTGCGAGATCGATCTCGGTGCCGCCGTTTTGCACGAGGCCGATGTGACCCGATGCGGTGTAGAGCTTGGCCTGCCACACGCCGCTCGAGGCCGCTGCGGAGTCCCCGCTCGGCGCGAGCGGCCACTCGACCCCGAACGCGAACGCGCCGGCCTGGGCGGTCGGTTCATCGAGCGTGGCCTGCGAGCCGTCATCGCCGCCGAACAAGAACGTCGTCGCGTGATCGCTGTACGCGATCTGCAGGTAGTACTCGATGACGTCGCCCGAGCTCAGCGCGCTGCCCGGGATGGTCGCGACGAAGTACTTGTTGTTGCCGTTCTGCGAGACGAACGTCATCGGCGCGGTCGTCCAGCTCGCGTCGGCGAGGTGCTTGTAGATCACCGCGCTGCCGGTCTGCAGCTGGTTGCCGGGGTTGCCGCCGCCCTGAAACTGGTTGCCGCTGTACACGCTGACCGACGTGCCGGCCACGATGCCGTGGACCGGTCCGCGCATCGATGCGATCCCCGGCTCGCCGCCGGTCGGGATGTGCCAAGCGTTCCCGACGCCGCCGCCGGCGTGAGCTGCGCCCGCGGCGATGCCGAGGGTCAGCATGAGGATGACTAGTACCGGAGAGCGCCGCATGGCAGACCTGCTTGGAGCACGCGATGTGCCATCGCTACGCTCCTGAAAACGGGGAAATGGCGGCTAGATCGAGGCCGCGGACACAGGCGCGTTGATTTCGGCAACGGCCGGTGTGGCTCGATCGATGGCGCGCCGCAGGGTGGCGTCGGCGATGTCGTTCGCCTCGACCACGTCGCCGATGCCGGCGAGCAGCGGGATGCACAGCTCGCCGCCCAGGTTCTCGCGGAACTCGGCGAGCCCTTCGAGCAGCGCCGGATCACGCAGCAGCGGATGGGCGGG
>CAZDGY010000763.1:0-3698 GCA_964504685.1 uncultured Kofleriaceae bacterium
CGATGCCCTTGGCCTTGAGCTGCGGCAGCTCCTTGACGTAGCCCGGCAGGTGCTTGCTCGAGCACGTCGGCGTGAACGCGCCGGGCAACGAGAACATGATGACCTTCTTGCCGGCGAACAGCGCGGCGGGGTCGACATCGGCGCCGCCTTCCGGAGTCGCTTGCTTGATGGTGACGGAGGGGATCTTGCTGCCAGCTGCGATCATGGCGATGCGTTACCACAAACCATCGCCGCGAGCTTGCACACGCGATCGAATCGCGGCCGATCGCCCCGCATGACCGCTGCCGCGATCTCGTAGCCCATGTCGGTGCACGGTCCGCGCGGCCCGGCGTTGGCGAGCATGTCGGCGCATGCCGGATCGAGCACGCGCGCCCGCTCCACGACGCGATCGCCCAACCCGGTCAGCGCGCGCCAGTGCTCGCCGTCGTGGAAGAACACCGCGCCGAGGTCACGGCCATCGGCCGCGACGACGTAGCTCGGGAACTGCACCGGCAACATGAACCGCGTGCGCGCTTCGTCGCCGTCGAGGTGCGGATCGCCGGCGAAGTGACGGCGCGCGACGAGCTCGCCGTGGCCGATTCGCTCGGCGATCAGCGGCATGCGCTGACGAAACGTCTCGGCATAGTCGGCGTAGAGCGGCATGAACGGCGCCATGATCGTGCGTTGCCATGCCGGCGTGGGCACGAGCCAATCGGCGAGCTCGCCGCGTCGCAGCTCTTGCACGAGCTCCGCGCCATCGTGGACCGCCGGCGGACCCGCGTCGTGACACGCCGCGAGCGCGACGACTACGAGCGCAGCTCGGGCCGACACGGGCGCTGAGTCACTCGCGGTGCGCGCGCGACCGGCAAGGGGAGATCGAGCAGTAGCTTGATCGCGACCGACGCCGCGGTGGCACCGAACATCGCGGGTACGAACGCCGCCGAGCCTTCGACCCGGTGCTTGTGCTCGCAATCGTTCTCGCCGTTCTTGCCGCCCGGGCAGACGCAGCGAAACGCGCCATGGTCATAAGCGAGCTCGTGCGGCGCGATCGGCAGCTCCTCGGAGAACACCGCCCACGCGCCGACGTGGCGGGTCGAATCGATGCCGTGCTTCTTGCGCAGATTGCGCCGCAGGTCGCGCGCGAACGGATCGACGCGCGTCTCCGACAAGTCGCCGATCCGCACCTGGGTCGGATCGAGCCGAGCGGCGGCGCCCATCGCGGACACGATTCGGATCTTCTCGCGCACGCACGTCGCGATCAGGTGCATCTTCGCCGCCATGTTGTCGATCGCGTCGATCACGACATCGGGCTCGGGCACGAGCAGCTTCGCGGAGGTCTCCGCGCGATAGAACTCGCTGCGCGCGTCGATCACCGCGTCGGGGTTGATCGTGCGCAGGCGCTCGGCCATCACGTCGACCTTCGATTTGCCGAGCGTCGTCTTCGTCGCGTGGAGCTGGCGATTGACGTTCGTGACACAGATCCGATCGTAATCGACGACGATCACCCGGCCGACGCCGCTGCGCACGAGCGCCTCGGCCGCGAAGCCACCGACGCCGCCCAGGCCGAACACCGTCGCGGTCGAGCGGGCGAGCCGCGCGATACCTTCGTCGCCGACGAGACGAGCGGTGCGATCGAAGCGGCGGTGGGTGGTCACGGGGCCATACCTAGCACGCGCCGCGCGTTTTCGGCGGTGAGCTTTGCGATCGCCTCGATCGGCTCGCCGCGCGCTGCTGCGATCGCCGCGATGATCGCCGGCAAGTACGCGGGCTCGCTGCGGCCGCCGCGGTGTGGCTCGGGCGCCTGGTCCGGCGCGTCGGTCTCGGCCAGGAGCAGCTCCGCAGGCACCGCGCGAACGGCTTCGAGCGGGCGGCGCGCATTCGCGTAGGTCACCGGGCCGGCGAACGAGAACGCGAGCCCGAGGTCGCGGTAGACCGACAACAGCGCGGCGCCGCCGGAGTAGCTGTGCAGCACGCCGCCGACGTCGCTCGCGCGCTCCTCGCGCAGGATCGCCGGCGCGCGGTCGTGCGCGTTGAGCACGTGGATGACGAGCGGGCGCTTCGTCGCGCGAGCGGCGCGAATCTGGACGCGGAACAGGTGTTCTTGCGCAGAGGGCTCGCCGGTCTTGCCATCGAGCCCGCATTCGCCGACCGCGAGCGCGCCGCTGTCTTCGATCGCGCGGGCGAGCGCGTCGACGTCGAGCTCCTCGGCCGGGGCGAGCTCGGGCACGATCTGTGGGTGAATGCCGAGCGCGAAGCGCAGCATGCGGTGAGCCCGGGCGAGCGCGATCAACGCCGGCCAGGTCTGCGGTCGGATCGCCGGCACCACGATCGCCTGTACCCCGGCGGCCTCGGCGCGAGCGAGCACGGCATCGCGATCGGGATCGAACGCAGCGACGTCGAGGTGGCAGTGGGTGTCGATCACGCGGGCAGTGTACGCTGGTCGCGTGAAGAGGCTGTACCAGCGCGTCCGCGATTGGCTGGCAACGAGCGAGGCGATTCCCGCCCGCTGGTTGCGGGCGGCGCACGATGCGTTGCTCGGCGAGATGCCGACGCTGGCCGCCGGCACGGCGCTGTTCGCGATCGTCGCGGCGGTGCCGACGATCGCCGCGGTCGTCGCGATCTACGGCCTGGTCGCGAACCCCGACCAGATCCACGCGCACCTGACGTCGCTCGGCGGCGTCGTTCCGGCCGACGTCGTCAGCTTCCTCGGCGACCAGCTGACGTTGCAAGCGAAGCGTTCGTCGGGCGAGCTCGGCCTACAGATCGCGACGAGCGTCGTGCTCGCGGTCATCTCGGCCCGCGGCTCGGCTCAGTCGCTGATCGCGGCGCTCAACCGCGCATACCGCGTGCGCGAGCAACGCGGCTGGCTGTGGCGGCAAGGGCTCGCGCTCGGCATGGCGTTCGCGACGCTGATCGGCGTCGTGATTCTGCTCGGCACCGTCGTGTTCCTGCCGCTGCTCGTCGGCGCGCTCGGTCTCCACGGCTATCACCTCGTGACGATCCTGCGTTGGCCGAGCCTGCTCGCGATCGTGTTCGCCGCGCTGTTCGGGCTGTATCGGTTCGGCCCGTCGCCGCGGCCGCTCGGCGAACGCCACGTCTGGCCAGGTGCGGCGATCGCGACGCTGCTCCTCGTCGTGGTGTCTGGTGGCCTGTCGCTGTGGGTCGAGCGCGTGTCGAACTACCAGCTGTTCTACGGCGCGTTCGGCAGCGTCATCGTGATCGTGCTGTGGTTCTACTTGTCGACGATCGCGCTCGTGATCGGCGGGTTCGTCAACGCCGAGATCGAGCGCCACAGCGGCGCGCCCGAGCCCGAGCGCTCGATGTACTGAGGCTAGTCGCAGGGGACGTTGAAGTAGTCGACGTCGCAGATTAGCGACGTGCACACGATCGTCGCGGAGTGCATCCCGCTCGGTAGCTCGCTCGCGATCGTCGTCCGATTCTGGAACGTAAACGTCGTCGGCTGGTTTGCATCGACGATGACCGGCGGATTTTCGTCGACCGTCACCGAGAACGTGCCGAGGGTGGGGCCCATCTCGTAATAGACGTCGAGCGACGTGCCGGTGAATTCGAACCCCAGCGTCGCGTTCGGCACCGACGAGGTGAGCGATTCGCCGCCGTGCGAGAACCCGCTACACGACACCGACCAGTCGCTGTGACTCGGGATGCTCTCCGCTTCCATCACACCGCAGCTCGGTGCGCCGGCGTCGGCCCCCGCTCCT
>CAZDGY010000764.1:0-3695 GCA_964504685.1 uncultured Kofleriaceae bacterium
GGTACCGGCGCCTGCCCGGGCTTCTCGGACAAGGACACCGACAACGGCACGAAGGGCTGGTGGTTCTACTTGAACTTCACCGCGCCGGTCACGACCTGGTCCGACAACTGATCGTGCTACGCACATGGCATGCGGATCGATAAGGTCTACACCCGCGGTGGTGACGAGGGGCAAACCTCGCTGATCGGCGGCGATCGGGTCTCGAAGGCGTCGCCTCGGATCGCGTGCTACGGCACGATCGACGAGCTCAACTCGGTCATCGGCCTGATGATCGAAGCGCTCGGCTCGTCGGCGGCCGGGCCACACTTGTCGCCGATCTTGCAGCGGGTCCAGAACGAGCTGTTCAACCTCGGCTGCGAGCTCGCGACGCCCGATCCCGAACGGCGCGCAAAGATGCCGCGGATCGAGCCGCGCCATGTCGACGGGCTCGAGCGCGATATCGACGCGGTCAACGACGAGCTGCCGGCGCTCAAGTCGTTCGTGTTGCCGGGCGGCGGCTGGCCGTCGGCATATGGCCATCTCGCGCGCACCGTGTGCAGGCGCGCCGAGCGACTCGTGGTCGAGCTCGGGGCGGACGAGCCGATCGGCGAGCTGCCGGTGCGCTATCTCAATCGGCTGTCCGACGCGCTGTTCGTGTGGGGACGCTGGTGCGCGCTCAAAGACGGCAAGGCCGAGGCGCTGTGGGATTCGCGCGCGACCTGACGTTCGCGATCGCGTTGTCCGCAAGCGCATCGGCACGCGCGAACCCGCAACCCTGCGTGCCGAGCGGCCCATCCAAGTTGCTCGAGCTGCACGACGATCGTCTCGATTTCTGCATCGGCGACGACGGGCAGCCATGCTTCTCCTTCGATCTCGCGAGTGGTCGGTTCGCCGATCGCACCGGCACGCCTAGCCCGCCGCATCCGCCGACGTTCGTGCCCGACCCAGCACAGCCGACGCTCGCGTTCCGCGACGACGGAATCTCGGTATGCCGAGCCGATCGCAGCCAATGCAAGCTGCTGCCGCTAGGCAACGAGCAGCTCGCGCATGGAGTAGCGGTCAGCGCGAGCGGACGGATCGCCGCGGTGTGGAGCGCAAAGAGGGGCCACGAGGTCCGCACGTTCGACGTCGCGACCGGTGCGCTGCTCGGTCGGTTCGAAGCCGGACCGATCAGCGACTTTTCGACCGACGTCGAGTTCGCCGGCGAAACGCTCGTCGTACTTAGCGCGACCGGCGTCCCCGAGACCGCATGGCTCGCGACCGAGACCGGCAAACGACTCGGCGAGCTCGGCGATGTCCAGCCGTTCTACGTCAGCAACTTGCATCCCGTGCACGTGCGCGGCGACGTGTGGGCGTTCGCCGGCGCGTTCGGTGACAAGCTCGTGCTGCATGATGTGGTGACCGGCGCGCTGATCAAGGCGGTGAAGCTCGGGCCGAAGCGGTCCTTTGGCCACGCGCAGTTGCTCGCCGACGGCAAGCGCATCGTCGTCGTCTACCCGGACGACACCGGTGCCGAGGTCACGACGATCGACGAGAAGACGTACGCGGTCAGGCACTACACGCCCGCGCGTTGCCACTAGCGCTCAGTGCGGATGAGCGGCGAGCGCGTCGAGCCCGGCGCGTGCGCTAGCGCGAACTTCCGCATTCGAATCGTCGAGCGCCGCTTGAAATCTACGGCCGGCTTCGCCCAGCTCGCGCGCGTCGACCAGCATCCAGCCGAGCATCGCGGACGCTTCGCCGCGATGATGCGACTTCGCGTGACCATCGCAGACGTCGCGAAATGCCGTGACGGCTGCGGCGCGCTCTGGACTCGATGGCGACTTCGCCGAACGCGCGAGTGCGACCGCGCGCCAATAGCGAGCGTCGTCGGCGAGCGCACCGTCGGGAGCGAACGCGAGGCCGCGGCCGAACGCGTCGGCGGCGCTGCGGAAGTCGCCGGAGCGCAGCGCGGCCCACGCGGCGTCGTACGCGAGCTCGTCGGCGGGACGCGGCGCGGGTTGTTGTGGCGCGGGCGGCGATGGTCGCGGCGGCGCGATCGCCGGTGGCGGGATTGGCCGACGGACGGCGACGCGAGACGGCGACGGAGCGGGAGTCGGCGCAGCCGCCGGCGCGGCCGCCAGAGCCGGGTCGATCGCGACCGGCGGCGTGACGACCGCGGCCGCGACCTCGGTCGGGTGCCAGCTCTCACCGCCGTGCAGCACGGTCGTCGGCTTGCCAGCCGGGCGGACCTCGACGCGGCCGTGGACGACGGCGACCGCGACCAACCGATCGCGATCGGCGGTGACCGAGAACGCGGTGCCGCGAACCTCGACCTCGCCGTCGCCGACGACGACGCGGAACCGTTCGCCCGGCGCGAGTGGCGACACTTCGATGTCGATCGTGCCGTCCGTCAAACGCGCGACCTCGTCGGGTGGTTGCGATGTCGTCGCGACCACTGCCCGCGCGTGCGGATAGATCGTGCCATGCGCGGCGTGCTCGGGCGCGCGAGGGGTCACGACGACGATCGCGACCGCTGCAGCCGCGATCGCAGCGAGACCCAAGCCCACACTCAGACCGACCACGAACGAGACGCGTCGCCGTCGCCGTGGTTGGATTGCTATCGGCAGCGGCATCGCGAGCAGCGCGGTGCGAACCTCCTCGCGATGGCTCGAGCTCGGCACGTCGACTGGGAGCTCGCGCGCGAACTGCAAGGCAGCGTCGAGCTCTTGCCATGCCGCGCGACAGCTCGCGCAGCTTTCGAGGTGTGCGGCCAAGCCGGGGTCGACACCGGTGCCGGCGGCGCGCGACAGCTCGCGTTCGCGCTTGCACGTCATCGCGACCTCCGCTCGACCGCTGCGCGCACGGCTCTACGGGCGTGGCCGAGCCGGCGCCACAGCGTCGGCTCCGAGATGTCGAGCGCACGCGCGACGTCTGCGCCGGGCAGTTGCTCGAGGTCGCACAAGATGAACGCGACCTGATGCTCGTGCGGCAGCGCCGCGATCGCGACCGCGATCTGACGCAGTAGTTTCTTGCGATCGAGCTCGGCGTCGGGCGCCGCCGCGACCGCATCGAGATCTTCGACGAACTTCGCCTGGTGGACTCGCCGGCGCTGCTCGCCTCGCAACTGATGGCGCGCGACGTTCGCGGCGACGCCGAGGATCCAGGTCTTGACCGAGGACACTCCGCGATATGCGGCGGCGTTGCGCTGGACCGCCAGGAACGTCGACTGCACGAGATCGTCACGCGCGAGCTCGTCGGTCGTCGCGAGCCGCGCCGCGAACCGATAAACCGCGACGTTGAACCGATCGAACAACGCGCCGAGCGCAGCCGAATCGCCGGTCGCGCACGCGGCGAGCAGCGCCTCGTCGGACAGCTCCGCGATCGCGCCTTGCGACCGGCGCAGTGGGAGCAGCTTGCCGGCGCGCTCGGTCACAGGTCTCCGTAACGCAGACCGGCGCCGACGCGGGCCAGTAGCCACGGCTCGTTCGGCAACGCGAACGCCGGCATGCTCTGGAAATGGGTCGCTTCGGTCATATCGACCGCGAACGTCAGGTCGAGCGATAACCGGTTGCCCAGTGGGTACGACAACGCTGCGTGCGCATCGGCGCGCAGGCCGGGAGTCATGCTGTGCATGTGATCGTCGCGCTCGTCGGACCGCGTGTCTATCAACCCGACGCCGCCGCCGAATCCAGGCGAGACTGTCGCGCGACAGATATGCAGCGGCACATCGCCGCCGA
>CAZDGY010000765.1:0-3695 GCA_964504685.1 uncultured Kofleriaceae bacterium
CTCTAGCTCGCCGCCGTTCTGCCCGACCAAGTGCAGCGGATGCATCGGGTGCAGCTTCGCGTAGCCGTCGAACCGATCGCCCTCGACCGCGGCTGCGACCACGAGGATCGTGACCGCCGCGACGACCGCGACTATCGCGTATGCGCGCCCATCGCCGCCGCCACCGCCAATGCCGCCACCGCCACCGTGGCCGCCGCCGCCGACGTGGCCGCCGCCGCCGCTGAACCCACCGCCGCTACTGCCACCGCTGAAACTCCCGTTGTTGCGACGCTGTTCGCCACCGTCGATGTAGACCGGCGGCACGAGCACGAGAGGCGTGCTTTCTTCGACGTGGGTGGCGTTCGGCACGTCGCTTGCGAAGTACTCCTGCGACACGAACACGTGGTCGCCGCGCTGGGCCGGAGGCGTCGCCGCCAGCCGCAGCAGCTCCGATCGCGGGATCCGGTAGCTGTTATCGGCACATCCGGTCGCGGCCAGGCAAGCGAGCAGTGCGGCACGAATGCGCATTCCACCGACTATTGCAGAATCGCTGCGGCCCCAGCATTACGATTGCTACGTGGCGGTACATTGCCAGGTGTGGAGCCGGTCGACCTCGCGGCCATTGCCGACGACTTCGATCGCGAGGTCGTCGCGACGCCAGGTATCGACCGGTTTTGCTCGCAGACCGCGTGGGTGCTCGCCGCCGCGTCCGCGTTGATGCCGCCGCGCGCCTCGTTCTCGTTCAAGGGCGAGCACGGCTACTTCGCGGCGATGCGCGGCGTCCACCCCGCCGGCTTTCCTTACATCGAACCGATCGAGCTGGCGTGGGGGCTCGCCGCGCCGCTGATCGGCCGCGATCCACTCGCGGTCGTCGCCGAGGTCGTAGCGCTGCTCGCTGGCCGGCGCGACTGGCAGCTCGCGATCATCTCGGGCCACGCTGCGTCGAGCGCGCAACGCCGGGCGCTCGATGCGGCGTTGCCGGCGCGGTGGGAACGCCGCCGCGGCCAGCCGACGATCCGTCACGTCGCGAGCCTCGACGGCGGCATCGACGGGTTCTTGGCGCGGCGATCGCGCGACCTGCGCAAGTCGCTCCGCAAGTCACTGCGCACCGCCGACGCCGAAGGCGTGACGTTCGAGTCGGTGCGCGCGACCGAAGCCGAGGCGCACGCGCTATACGAGCGGATCCAGGCGGTCGAGGCGACGAGTTGGAAGGCCGGCGAGGGCGTCGGCATCTCGGCCGGGCCGATGCGCGGTTTCTACAGCCTGATGATGCCGCGGCTATGCGCGCTCGGTCAGCAGCGGACGATCTTCGCGCGCAAGGGCGATCGCGACGTCGGCTACATCCTCGGCGCGGTGCTCGCCGGCGAGTACCGCGGACTGCAGTTCTCGTACGACGACACGGTCGCCGAGCTCGGGATCGGCGGATTGCTGCAGTATCGCCAAGTGCTCGAGCTGTGCGGCGAGGCGGTCGGTCGGTACGACCTCGGCACCGAGATGGACTACAAGCGGCGCTGGGCCGAGCAGATCCTCGAGACCGACATGCTCGTCATCGTTCGGTAGTACGATAGCCAGCATGCGCGCGCTCGCGTGGGTCGCGATGCTTTCGATCGTCGGCGCCGGTCCGGCGTTCGGGCAACCGTCGCGTGGCGGCAACGCCGAGGCGAAGAAGCTGTTCGACGACGGCCGCGCGTTGGTCAAGGCCGGCAAGCTCGACGAGGCGTGCCCGCTGTTCGCGAAGAGCTACGAGCTCGAGCGCGCGCTCGGCACCGAGCTCAACCTCGCCGACTGTCAGGAACGGCTCGGCCACCTCGCGGACGCGTGGCGGCTGTTCGACGACGCGTCGGTGCAGGCCGAGCAAGCGGGTGACACCAAGCGCCAGGGCGTGTCGCGCGATCGAGCGAACGCGCTGCTGTCGAAGATCGGGACGCTGGTCGTCGAGGTCGCCGATCCGAGCGCGCCCGGACTCGTGCTGACGATCGGCGGCGCGCCGGTGGTGGCCGCGGCGCAGCTCGAGCGCAAAGTCGATCCGGGTAGCGTCGCGGTCAGCGCGCATGTCCCCGATCGGCCGGGATTCGAGACCACGACGCGGGTTGAAGCGAGTAAGACCGTCGTCGTCAAAGTCCCGTCGTTCGCGTCGAGCGTCGTAGCGACGCCAACGCCGCCGAAGCCGAACGAGCCGCCGCCGCAGACTCGTCGCGCGCGCGGCAGAGTGATTCTAGGCGCCGCGATCGCGGGTGCGGGGGTCGCGGCGATCGCGACGAGCGTGATCGTTGGCGTGTCGGCGCACAACCTCGATCGCGAGCAGTTCAGCAACGGCAATTGCACGAGCACGCCGACGTACAGCACGGTGTGCAACACGGCCGGAGCGCACGAGGTCGATCGCGCGGGCAAGGACGCGAACATCGGCACCGGCTTCGCGATCGGCGGGCTCGTGCTCGCCGCGGGCGGCGCGGTGATCTATCTGACGGCGCCGCGCGAGGTCGTCGTCGTCCCGACCGCGTCCGCGACGTCGGCTGGGCTCGCGCTCGTCGGCTCGTTCTAGCTGCGTTTCAACGCGCGGGCAGCACCGCGCCGAGACGGGCCCAAGTTGACAAAAGCGACAGCGTCCCCAGCGCTTCTCGTGTAGCGACGCATGTTTAGCGAAGGGCCGCTTCCGCGCAAGTTGACAGAAGCGACAGCGTCACCATGCTCAGAAAGGCGTGACGCCGGGCGACACGGTCGCGCCCGACAGCGGCTGATTCGAGAGGATGAAGCCACACCCGCCGCCGCCGCTGGCGCCGCCGCCCGAACCCGAGGTCGCCGGCGTGCCGTGACCGCATCCGTCGCCGCCGGTCGACTGCGATTCGTACACGCCGCCCGCGCCGCCCGCGAGCGGCGTGCTCAGCAACGGGTCGCCGCCGTTGGCGGTGAAGCCATTGTTGCCGCCGGCGGTGCCGCCGCCGCCGCCGTTCGTCATCAGCGTGCCGAACGCCGTGATCGTAGGGGCGTACAACGCGATCGTCCCGCCGGCGCCGCCGCCGCCGCCGCCCGCAAAGTAGGTACCGCCGCCGCCGCCGCCGCCCGACGCGTCGATCGCTCCACTGATCGTGATCGAGGTCCCCGCCGCGAGGAACACGGCACCGCCGCCGAGTCCGGCCGGCGTGTTGCCAGTGGGATCGGCGCCGTAGCCGCCTGTGCCGCCGTTCGGTCCGCCACGCAACGGAGCGAGCGCGGTCGACGCCGGGCAGGACACCCCTCCGGTGCCGAAACTGCCGACGCCATTCGCGCCGGGCGTCGCGAGCGTGCCACCGGCTCCGCCGCCGCCCGCGGTGGCATTGCCGCCTCCGTCGAGCACGTCACCGGTGCACGGCGGCGAGCCCGCGCCGGCGCCCGCCGAGCCACCGGCGTGGCTCGAGACGTCGAGCGTCGCCGAAACCGTGATCGTTGCAGCGGCAACCACGACCAGCGGCCGGGTGCCGGTGACGCGTAGGTTCGACGAGATGTTCACATCGGCGACCGCGATCAGGCAGACGTCGGGTTGCCCGGCCGCGGTCCAGCTCGCCGGCAACGGCTCCATGCACGACGCGCTCGCCGTCGTGTCGAGCGTCGCGCCCGGCGTGACCGTCCCGGTGGGCGCGGTCTCGAAACACAGCGGGAACGCCGCTGGCCCGTAGCAATAGCTCGCGTCGGCGGGCGGTCCGAACGGCGCGTCGGCCATATCGCCGCCGGCGTCGCCG
>CAZDGY010000766.1:0-3689 GCA_964504685.1 uncultured Kofleriaceae bacterium
GGCGGCTTGCGCAGTTGCACGAACAACCGTCGCCACCGCGGAGGTTGCGCGAGCACTTCCGCCCGCGCTCGCGCGGCTGCCATCAGCTCGGCGAGCCCGGCGTTGGGCGGATCCTCGTCTGGCAGCGACAGCCAGACCGAGCGCAACGCGCGAAGGTGCGCGTCTTCGGGCTCGCGGTCGTCGTCGCTCACGGCGCAGCCTTGGCCAGATCCTTGTATTCGTCGAGCTCGAGCCGCAGCTTCTCGAGCGCATAGCGCATGCGGCTCTTCACGGTGTTCTCCGGTACGCCGACGACATCCGCGATCTGCTTGAACGGCATGTCGAGGAACTCGCGCATCAAGAACACTTCGCGCTGATCCTCCGACAACGTCGCGATCGCGCGCTGCATCGTCTCGTGCAGCTGTTTGTTGACGCTCTTGCGATCGCTGGCCATTTCATTCGACGGGAGGACGTCAAGCAGAGTGCCGCTCTCTTCGCTCGTGTCCATCGGGGCATCGAGCGACGCGTGCTTTCGGTGTTTGCGTCTCCTCGTTTGGTCAACACACAAGTTACGCGCAATGGTGTAAAGCCACGTCGTGAACTTGGCCTGGCGCTTGTAAGCCTCCGCGCCCTTGATGACGCGCATGAAAGCTTCTTGCAGTAGATCTTCCGACGTCTCGCGATCGCCGACAAACCGCAAGATGAAGTTGAACACCGGCTTGCGATGCCGGGACAGCAGTACCTCGAAGGCGCGAACCTCGCCCTTCTGGTACATGACCATGAGGTCTTCGTCGGCTGTGTCGTTGAACATTACGGTGTTACGGCCCGGGCGACACTAACACGAAGGTAAACGTCCAAAGGCTAGACCGCTTACGGGGTCTGACACGTTGGACAGTAATACGTTGCCCTTCCTTGGACGACCGACCGACGGATCTTCGTCGAGCAACGCGCACACGGCTCGCCTTTGCGGCCGTACACCCTGAGATAGTCCGCGTTCGACCCCTCGGTCCCCGCGGCATCGACGAAATCGCGCAGGCTGGTCCCGTGGTTCTCGAGCGAATCGGCGAGCACGGTGCGGATCGCATCGGCGAGCCGAGCCGCGCTGGCCTCGCTCAGCTTGTGCGCGCGCGTCGTCGGGCGTAGGCGAGCCAGCCACAGCGCTTCCGACGCGTATATGTTGCCGACACCGGCCAGCACCGACTGGTCGAGCACGAATGCCTTGAGCGTCGCCTGCTTCTTGCGTGAGCGCGCATAGAGATGCGCAGCCGAGATGCCGTCGACGAGTGGATCTGGGCCGAGCGCAGACAGCGCCCCGTAGTCGCGTTCTCGCGCCCGCTCGATGACATCGACTTGGCCAAACCGCCGAGCATCGACGAAGCGCAGCTCGCGATCGTCTGATAGTCCGAGCACGACATGGGTGTGCTTTGCGCGCGGCGTGTCATTACGCGCGATCAGCAGCCGCCCGGTCATACCTAGATGGACGAGCAACGAGCGGTCCGAGTCGCAGTCGACGAGCAAATACTTGCCGAACCGGCGCAACGCGGTGATCCGCGCGCCGACGAGCAAGTGCAGTGCTTTCCGCGGCGGTTTGCGGCGCATGTGGAGGCCCTTGCCGCTGTCCCACGCGCTCGCAATCGTTGCGCCGACCGCAGGTCCGAGTGTGCGACGAACCGTCTCGACCTCCGGCAGCTCGGGCACGGCTCGTTGTTAGCACGCAGGAATCTTCCAGAGCCCAAAGGTGACGCTGTCGCTTTTGTCAACCAACGGGATCCACCGAGGCGGCCAAGTCATTGAATTTCCAGCGATTACCTGGGGACGCTGTCGCTTTTGTCAACCAACGCCGCCGCAAGCGCGGCGAACTCCGCGATCTCCAGGGTCTCGCCCCGCCGCATGCCATCGATTGCTGCAGCCGATAGCGCGGTGTCGACATCCTGTTCGGGCCATCGCGCGCGTAGTGCATTGCGCAACGTCTTTCGGCGCTGGCCGAACGCAGCGTGAACCACGGCGGAGTAGTGCTCGTGGTCAGCGATCGGCGCACGCGGCTCGCGGAGCGGAACCATCTTGATCACGGTCGAATCGATTTTCGGCGGCGGGAGGAACGAGGACGCGCCGACTCTGATCACCGTCGTGATGTCAGCGTACGTGCGCAGCATGACACCGATCGCGCCGTACTCTTTCGTGCCCGGCTTCGCGACGATCCGATCTGCCATCTCTTTTTGGATCATCATCACCGCGACGCGGACGACGTCGCGCGCTTCGATCACCTTGAACAGCAGCTGCGATGCGATGTGATACGGCAGGTTGCCGCACACCGCGATCGATTGGCCGCTCCACTTCGCGACCATCCGCAGATCGTAGCGCAGAGCATCGACTTGTTCGATGTCGAGGTTATCGACGGTTCCGAGCTCGGCGCGTAGCACGCGAATCATGTCGGGGTCAGAGTCGAGCGCGATGACCTTCCCCGCAGTAACGCGTTCGACCAACCGCGCGGTGAGCGTGCCCAGGCCGGCGCCGATCTCGACGATCCAATCGTCGTCGCTCGCAACGACCGCATCTGCGATCGCGCGCAACGCTCGCTCGGAGAGCAAGAAGTTCTGGCCGAACTGCTTCTTGGCGCGCAACCCGTAGCGATCGAGCAAGACGCGGGCATCGGGGAACGGCCCGAGCGCTTGTGCGAGGCTGACGATCTTGTCGTCGCCGCTCACGGTCTCGGCTCGCAAGTTGACAAAAGCGACAGCGTCCCCAGCGAACCGGCGCGAAAACCACGAGTTACGCGGGACGGCAGGGATCGCAAGTTGACAAAAGCGACAGCGTCCCTCATCGGGGGAGCGGCGCAGTCGGCGTCGCGTCGAGGGTCAAGTCGGCTCTCTCGCCCCGGAGCAGCCGGTGGTAGCCGGCGGCCGCGATCATCGCGGCGTTGTCGGTGCATCTCGCCGGTGGCGGGATGTAGACGCGGAAATCATCTTGGGCACCGGCGGCGCGCAGGCCGGCTCGCAGCGCGGAGTTTGCCGCGACACCACCGCAGACCTGGACGTGTGCGAGTCCTAGTCGCCGCGCAGCCCGCCGCGTCTTGCGCACGAGCACTTCGACGATCGCCGCTTGATAGCTCGCGCACAGGTCCGCGAGTTGCTGACCATCGGGCATGCCGTGTGCGCGCACGCGATGGAGCAGCGCGGTCTTGAGCCCGCTGAACGAAAAGTCGTCGCCGTGCTCGCCGCTGGTCATCGACTTCGGAAACTCGATCGCACGTGGATCGCCGGTCTGCGCGATCTGATCGAGCACCGCGCCTCCTGGATAGCCGAGGCCGAGTAACTTTGCTCCCTTGTCGAACGCTTCACCGGCGGCGTCATCGCGAGTAGCGCCGAGCTCGAACACGCGGCCATGATCTTCGACGCGAACGAGCGACGTGTGGCCGCCTGAAACGATCAATGCGAGGTGGGGCAGCGGAGGTGGATCGGGCTCGAGATAGATCGCCGAGAGATGACCCTCGAGATGATGTACCCCGACGAGTGGCTTGCCGGTCACCCATGAGATCGCCTTCGCCGTCTGCATGCCGACGAGCAGCGCACCGATCAGCCCAGGTGAATTCGTCACTGCGATGCCGTCGATGTCGGAAAGCGTGCAACCGGCGCGGTCGAGAGCCGTCTGCACGACCGGCACGACGTTCTGGACGTGCGCGCGCGAAGCAAGCTCCGGTACCACACCGCCAT
>CAZDGY010000767.1:0-3689 GCA_964504685.1 uncultured Kofleriaceae bacterium
AGAACTACGACGTGCTCGTCGCGTGGCTCACGCTCGCGTTGAAGTCGGGCTATCACGCGGTCGTGCCGCGGGTCGAGCAAGTCGTCGCCGAGGTCGGGCGGATGAAGTATCTGCGTCCGCTCTACACCGCACTCGCCGCCGACCCGCGCACGCGCGACCTCGCGATCGCGACCTACGCGAAGTGTCGAGCGTCGTACCACCCGATGTCGCAACAGATGGTCGAGTCGGTCCTCGCGGCGAAGTAGCTCACGGCAGCGGCAGCACGTGACGTCCGACGATCGAGGCGATCGTCTTGCGCCACTGCGTCGCTTCGCGATTCTTGCCGGTTACGCGATGCGTACCGGAGACTTTCAACACGAGCTGATCGTCTCGCGAGCGCACCGACACGGACAGTTTCGCGCGCGCCGTCAGCTTCGTGCCCGGGGGAGCGTCGGAGTCCGGTTCTTGCGTGATCGCGATCATCACCGGGACGGTCGTGCATACCGGGGCCGCCGCCGAGCTCGGTGCGCACACGAGCTCGACCCGCTGCTCCAAGCTGTACGGGATCGGGCCCGGGCGCTCGGGCTGGAGCCAGCCGGCGGAGAACTTCACGAGTGATGGCCCCTGGTCGTCTGCATCGAACATCGCGATCGGTCCGATGAAAGGCTCGCAGCCGCGGCCGCTGCACACCGGCACGCCGGTGACGTACCAGCCGTCGCGCGCGAGGATCGCCGCGTACCAGAACGGCTCGCCCTCATGAACATCAAAACGGACGAACGTCCCCGCGCGCCACCGCGCATCGAGCGGGACCACTTTGGCGATCGGGCACTCGCCGATGTCGAGCGCGCCCGCTCCGCTGGCCACCATGCGCTCACAGAACGTGCGCAGGGTCGGGTACGGGCCGACCATTGTGGTCAGCGCGAGAGGATCGGCGGTCGCGATCGAGCCGGCGGCCGCGACAGCGAGCACTGCGACTGCAAACCGGCCGACCATTGCCTTGGAAACGCCCGTGAACCCGGGGCTATTGCGTGCAACCGACCTACCCCGTTGGATATGCTCGGCCGTGGCCGCGCTCGAGCTGATCGCGATTGTCGTCGCCGAATACGACCCGGCGATCGCGTTCTTCGTCGATGTGCTCGGGTTCGTGCTCGTCGAGGATTCGCGGTCGCTCACCAACGATGGGCGAGCAAAGCGCTGGGTCGTCGTCCGCCCGCCCGGAGCGCAGACCGGCATCCTGCTCGCCCGTGCCGACGGCGAGGCGCAACGCGCGATCGTCGGCAACCAGCTGGCCGGGCGCGTCGGGTTTTTCCTGCGCGTCGATGACTTCGAAGCCGCGTATCAGCGCATGCAAGGCGCCGGCGTCGTATTCGTGTCGCCGCCGCGCGACGAACCGTATGGCCGGCTCGCGGTGTTCCAGGACATCGCCGGCAATCGCTGGGACTTGCTCGGACCCGCGCGTTAGCTGCCGGCTAGCGCGAGACGATCGCGATGTTGCGCTCGCTTGCCCACGCTTTCATCTTCGTGAGGAGCGCGGGATCGACCTCGCTCGGCTTCGTGCCCCAGATCAGCTTCACGCCCGCGGGCATCTGGCGGATGCGCAGCTCGAGGTCCTCGGCCGAGCGCAGGTCGTAGTGAGCGATCCAGCCGGTCACCCCGCCCGATTCCGCGATGCTCCACACGACGAGCACCGGCTCCTTGCCACCGGCGCCCCAGCGATCCGCCATGGTCGCGAGGTCGCGCTTGCATTGGACGTCGTCACACAGCGCGGCGAGCTCCGCGAGCTTGTCTGGGGTCGTGATCCACGCGCGGCCGTGGGTCAAGGCTTGGCGGAGCCGGGGCGCGAGGTCGTCTTTGTCGGCGTGCGCGGCGTGGAGCTCGCGCCAGCGAGTGGTCAACGCGGCCTCGGCGACCGCACTGCCGCGTTCGGCCAACAGCTCCGCCGCTTGTGACGCATCGAACGTGTGCAGGCGCGCGATCACGAGCTCTTCGATCGCCGGGTTCCACGCGAACTTCGTCAAGCGGTCGAGCGAATCGAAATCGGTGAGCTGGCGGACCGCAGCCTCGGCGGGCTTGGGATCGTTGCGCAACAGGTAAGCGAGCAGGCTGATCCGGAAGTACGAGCTGTCGCGATACAGCCGCCAGACGTCGCTGACGATCGCCTTCGACGCGTAGCGCGCCACGACCTCGGCCTTGAGCTCGAGCGTCGCGCCATCGTTCTCGGGCGCGGCGAGCGCGGCCAGCAAATTCGCATCGAGCGCCGGCAGCTCGCGATCCTTGAGCAGCGCTAGCGTCGCGCCGGTGAACGAGACCCGCGCTCCGCCTGCGCGCGACAGCTCGGCCATGACAAACGCTTGCGCCGCGGCGTAGTCGATGTCGAACAAGCGCTCGAGCGCGAGATCCGAGATCGACCTCAGCTGCGAGCCGCGCGGCCGCGCTTCCTTGACGAGTGCGAGCAGTGCCGGGGCGATCGCCGGCGAGCGGACGATCTGCCATTGATCGGCGAGCAAATGCGCGAGCGCGTCGTCGGGGAGCGAGCGGAGCACCGACGCGAGCGTGTCGCGGAGCCGAGCGGCATCGGGATCGGGCTTGCCGTCGCGTTGGGTGCGCGCAGCGATCAGCTCGAGCGCGGTGTGCAGCGAGACGGCGCGCTGCGCCCCGGTCTTGTGCGCGAGCCCGGCGACCAGCGTGCGCATGATCGGATCGATCACCGCCGGGTACGCCTTCTCGTAGGGGTCGGCCTTGTGGTTCGCGAGGATCTCGAGATGCGACAACGTGCCGACGTACCCGGACGACACCGCACAGTCGGGCGCGGCGAGCCCGTGCTCGAGCATCGCGATCACGTCCGCGCGAAACGGCGAGTTGAACAGGCCGAAGTGCGTGGCGAACCGGAAGCCACCGCCGGGTCGGCACAGGTCATCGACCATCGAGCGCGCCGCCGCCTTCGTGTTCAGGTAGCGCAGCACCGCGCGCGCGGCGTTCGCCGGATTCCCCGGCTCGTCATCGCTCGGGCCCGCCGCGATCACCGCGACGAGCCGTGCGCGCTGCTTCTCGGCCCACGCGGGATCGTCGACGATCTCGAGGTCGAGCACGTTCGACGTCGTGCTTGACGATCCGCCGGTCTCGACCCGCGACGATGTCACGTAGAACCGATACTTGCCCGGCTTGAACCGGGCCCAGTCGTTGAGCACGATCGGGAGCTCGACCGGCTGGCCGGCGAGCGCTGGCGAGCTCGGCGCGATCCCACCCATGCTCCCCATCCCACCGAAGTAGTCGGCGAGTGGATCGACGACGGTCGGCGGATCGAAATGAAAGCTCTCGGTCCATAGCCGACCCGAGCGATCGTAGTCCGCGACGCCGACGTGATATTTGCCGAGCACCGTGCTCGAGAACCGCAGGATCAGCGTGATCTGCTCGCCATCGGCGAACCGCGTGCGCTTGCCCTCGGTGTGAACCTCGAGCGTCACGCCGGCTGGATTTGCCGCGAGCGCTGCAGTGTGATCGGCGTCAAAGCTCGCTGGGGGCACGGGGCTATCCGCCGCAGCTAAGCCTTGGCTGCCGATAATGAGCAGGACTACGAGCGGCGTGCGCATGACAAAGCAAACCACGTCGCTCTATGCGCTGCACCCACAACTGCGGCGCATCGCGTCAGACGTGACGCAGCCGCGTAACATCTATTTGTCATTGGCGTAGCACCACCGCGTCGGTGTAGC
>CAZDGY010000768.1:0-3677 GCA_964504685.1 uncultured Kofleriaceae bacterium
CGGTCCCGAGCTCGAACGCGAGCAAGACCTGCGCGCCACCGAGCTCGACGATGGGAACGATCACGCTATCAACGAGCACGGCACCGAGCTCGAGACCGAGCGGCGCTCGACCGTGCTCGGCGCGATGAAAGCGATCTTCGCCGGCAATCACCTCGCGCTCGAAGGGTTGAAGCTGCCGGCGCGAGAGCTCGCCGCGCTCGATGCGCTGAAAGAAGCGGTCGAAGGTCGCGACAGCAAGCTTTCGCAGTACATGTACGCCACCGATCGCAGCGATTTGCTCGAGCAAGCGCTCGCGGTGCTGCAACCGAACGTCGCGGAGATGCCGGCGTCGTTCGCGATCGTGATCGAGCGGGTTAGCGGGCTGCGTAAGGATCTGCGCCAGCTCGGTGACGCCCAGGACGAGCTGATCGCGGGGCACGACGAGCTCGCCAAGGCGAAGGGCAAGCCGGAAGACTCCGACGCGAAGCCGGATGAGGATGCCGCGAAGCCGGCGAGCACGCTCGATGGGCCAGAGCGCCCCGAGCCGAAGCAGGCTGCGAGCACGCTGAGCGGGCCAGAGCAGGTCGAGCCGGCAAAGCCGGCGAGTGACTTGTACGACGCGGGCGCCGACGAGACCGCGCCGCCGCCGGACGATCCGAAGGCTGCCAAGAAACCGTGGTGGCGGAGGCCGTTCGGATGACGCGCGACACGCGAGAGCTCGAGCACCTGGTCAAGACGTTTCGCTTGTTCGCGGAGCGAGCGTTGGTGAACCGGCTCAACGCGGGGGCGGGCTTCGCGGAGGCGCGGATCGCGTCGCAGATCTACCTGCACGACGAAGCGGCGTCGGCGCGGATCGCGGGCGGCACGCTGCGGTCGCAGGGCACGCATCGCAAGGCGGCCGAAGAGATCACCGCCACGCTTCAAGCGGATGAGCGCTTCGTAGCGGCGCTGGGCAAGACAAATGGCCCGTGGACCGCGCTCGGCGAACGGTTCGATCTCCATGGCGAACAATCCTTCGTGCTCGCGCTCGCGATCGCATACGCACTCGATCTCGACACGCGGGAGCTGTGCCACGCGCTGATGCCGCGGCGCCGGCCCGCGCTCTACGTCGAGACCTGCGCACAGATCTTCGAGGACAAGTTTGCACCATCGCGCTCGGTCGAGATCCTGAAGGCGCTCCCGCCGTTGCGCCGCACCCGGCTCGTCAAGGCGACCGACGACTCACTCGACGCCGAGCTCTCGATCGCGTCGCACGTTCTCGCATGGCTGATCGGTGACGACAGCGTACAGCCGCCGTGCGAGCTATTCCCCGCGGAGGCCGACCTCGGCGTCGTCTTGACCGCGTCGCTTGCCGCAGCGATCGATGCGCTCGTCGAGCGCGCGGACAACAAGGTCGCGATCGTCGCTCGCGGACCGCGCGGCTCGGGACGCAAAGCCGCCGCGCATCGCCTGGCACGCGCGCTCGGCCGTCCGTTGCTCGTCATCCCGGTCCCCGAGCTCGTCAAGCGACCTGGTGCGATCGCCGATGCGTTGTGTTCGGCTCGCTTGCGCGGCGCGGTGCCATACCTCGCCGATGCCGACGCGCTGTACGACGAGTCGGGGACGATGGCGCCCGATCACGCGCTCGCGATCGCCGACGTGCCCGGCGTGATCGCAGTCGGCTCGTCCGGCCGCGGCGGACACCTAGAGCTCAAGCGTCCGGCGCTGACCATCGCGATTCCGCGCGTCGAGCTCGACGATCGCGCGCGCGCATGGACGCAGGGCCTCACCGCCGCCGGTCCGGTCGGTGACGCCGCCGAGCTCGCCGCGCGTTACGTCGTCGGTCCAGGGGTGATCGCCGACGTCATCACCGAGGCTGGGAAGTACGCCGCCGCCGCCGGCACCGCGCTCGATCTCAAAGCGCTCGAAGCATCGGTATCACGGCGACTGTCGCTGCGGCTCGGCACGTTCGGCTCGGTCGTCGCGCGCAAAGCGCTGTTCTCGGAGCTCGTGCTGCCCGACGACGTGCTCGACACGCTGCACGACATGATCGCGATGGTGCGCGAGCGCTCGCTGATCCTCGAGCGCTGGGGCTATCAACGCCACCTCGGCATCTCGCGCGGCGTCGCTGGCCTGTTCTCCGGCGAGCCCGGCACCGGCAAGACGATGGCGGCATCGGTCGTCGCGTCGACGTTAGGCCTCGAGCTCGTGCGCATCGATCTGTCGGCGGTCGTGTCGAAGTACGTCGGCGAAACCGAAAAGAATCTCGGTCGGATCTTCGACGAAGCGCAGGACTCGCACGCGATGCTGTTGTTCGACGAGGCCGACTCGCTGTTTGGAAAACGGACCGAGCTCAAGAGTGCGCAAGATCGGTTCGCGAACCTCGAGGTCAACTACATCTTGCAGAGGATGGAGACGTTCGACGGCGTCAGCGTGTTGACCACGAACGCCGAGTCCGCGATCGACCCGGCGCTGCAGCGCAGACTCAACTTCAGAATCCGCTTCCCCGAGCCCGAGCAGGGCGAACGCGAGCGGCTGTGGCGGCAGTTGTTGCCGCCGGCGACCGGGCTGCACGATCGCGTCGACTTCCAATCACTTGCCGAACGCTTCGACATGACGGGCGGTTACATCAAGAACGCGATCGTCCGCGCCGCGGTGATCGCAGCCCGCGCCGGCCGCGAAATGGCGGCCGAAGATTTGTGGCTTGGAGCCCATCACGAGTACGTCGAGATGGGTAAGGTCATGCCGCAGTTGGATCCGCCGTCCGGAGGAAGCCTATGACCGACGACATGATGCCGCTCAAGAAGGACAACCGCCCGCTCGCGATCGCGCTGGCGGTGGCCGCTGCCGCTTGCTTGTTGTTCGCGTGTTTCACGCAGAAGTGGCTCGTCAACACCCAGCTCGAGATTGGGTTCGGCCTGCGCAGTAATGAAGTGTGCGGCGGACCGGACTCGTGTCAGTCGAGGTCGAACAGCTCGCTCGTCAGCGAGCTCCAAGAGGCGGAAGGCAATTCCGATAACGCCTCGGGAGCGTTCGCGCCGATGGGATGGGTCACGTTCGGCGTGCTGATCGCCGCTGCCCTCGGGTTACTCGCCGCGGCGGGCCTCGCTGTCGCGAAGAAGAAACCGAACTTGCCGATGGCGCCGACGACGCTCGCGTTGCTCGGCCTGATGATCTCGCTGATCACTGGCTGCGTCTTTGTCGCGACGAAGCCCGGCCCGGCCGGTTACATCGGCGTCGGCTTGAGCTTCTGGCTGTTCGGCGCCGGCGCGGTCATCGGCATCGCGGCTGCGCAGATGCTCGCCAAGATCAATCGGCCCGAAGATCCGGATCTGATGGCCGACGCGATGCAGCCGGATCAGTTCTAGTGCCGCTCGCGACCGTCGTGATCGCGAGCTCCGCGCTCGCGAAGCGGCTCGTACCCGACTCGGTCACGACCCGGTCGGTTCGCTAGAGCTATTTCGGCTTTGCTGCCGCGGGCTTCGCGGCGATCGCCTCGGTCTTCTTCAGCTTTACGATCTTCGGCTTCGCGGTGATGAAACCGAACGCCGCGCCAACCACGCCGCCGAGGATGTGCGCGCCGTGCGCGATGTTGTCGTTGTTCGCGACGCTGCGATAGATCTCGCCGCCGAGATAGATCGCTGCGACCGCGATGAACGTCAGCGGGACTTCGCCCATCCGCATGTTCCCGGTCGACGCGAGCACGATCATCATGAACG
>CAZDGY010000769.1:0-3671 GCA_964504685.1 uncultured Kofleriaceae bacterium
GGACAAGAATCGCGCGTTCGTCGTCGAGCACAGCGGCACGGTCCGCACGTTCGATGTCACGTCGGCGAATTCAGCCGATGTCGCGCTCGACATCTCGAACCACGTCCACATGGATCCGCCGCCGCACAACGAAGCGGGGATGAACGCGATCGCGATCGATCCGACCGCGAACGTCATGTACGTCACCTACGACGCGATCAGCCCCGACGATCCGAACAACGTCACGCGCATGCGCTGGCGGTTGTCGCGGTTCACGAGCAGCGACGGCAAGTCGTTCGACGCGAACAGCGAGCAGATCCTGATCGAGATGGACAAGAACGCCGACGAGCACAACGCGGGCATGCTCGCGTTCGGCAAAGACGGCTTCCTCTATGTCTCGGTGGGCGACGGCGGCCCGTCGTTCGATCCGAACTCGTTCGGTCAGAACACGTTCGCGCTGTACGGCAAGATGCTGCGCCTCGACGTCCACACGACCGCGGCGGATCCGACCGACCCGATCAAGGGCCCCGATCTGTTCAAGTTCCGCGCATCGGCGGGCGGCGGTCGCGTGCTGATCGATCACGACGCGACCGATGGCAGCGGCAACCGCACGCTGCCGTACGGCATCCCGAGCGACAACCCGTTCGCGAACGGCTCGAACGGTCGCCCGGAGATCTACGCGTACGGCCTGCGCAACCCGTGGCGCTGGAGCTTCGCGGCGGACGGCACGCTATGGGAAGGCGACGTCGGCCAAGACGCATACGAAGAGATCAATCAGATCACGAAGGGCGGCAACTTCGGTTGGGGCGTGCTCGAGGCCAATCACTGCGCGCCGGGTCACAACCCGTGCCCGGTCGATGGCGCGATCGCACCGATCACCGAGATCCAGCACGGACCGAACATGAACGCGGTGATCGGCGGCTACCAATATCGCGGTACCGCGATGCCGCTGCTCGTCGGCGACTACGTGTTCGCGAACTTCTCGCCCGGCACGATCTACGGCGTGTTCAACGAGAACGGCAAGCAGGCGCCCGAGATCCTCGGCAGCCTGCCGCAATCGATCTCCGGCATGGCCGAGGATCCGAACGGCGAGCTCTACGTCATGGATCTGCTGAAAGGCGGCATCTACCAGCTCGTCGCCGGCCCGACGCACTCGGCGACTGGCCAAGCGCCGCCGTACAAGTTCCTCATGCGCGCCGGCATCGGCACCGACGCGGGTGCCCGCGCCTACTACGCCTCGATCATCCCGGGTCTCGACGCCACCACGCTGACGATCAACGGCGCGCCGTTCACCGAGCAGCAATGGGAAGCGCAGACGTTCGGTTCGCTGCCGACCGTCGCGGGTTACTACCAGAACGCGCTCGACCTCGGGTTCTGGCGCGACATGGTGTGTACGACGACGATCACGCCGGGCAGCGGCGGTTGCCGCGTCCGCAACTATCGCAACGAGGCCGATAAGAATCCGCAGTTCACCGGCAACCTCGGCACGGTGACGATGGACGTCAGCCCGCAAGGCTTCACCCGGTTCTACGTGTTCGGCCCGGACGGCACGCTCAGCCCGTTCGCGCAGCTCGACGATGAAGGCAAGAAGTTCGTGCCGGAGTTGTGCACGACGTGTCACGCCGGCAAGTACACCGGCGCCGGCTCGAGCCCGGACCTCGGCTCGATGTTCCGCGAGTTCGAGCCGCGCTCCGACGAGTTCGTCGCGATCGCACCCGACCCGGGCAACCTCGCGCCGGTGCTCGTCCAAGCGTCGGACCTGACCCGCGATCAAGCCGAAGAGCAATGGGCCGCGCTCAACGACGCCGCGCACGCCGCGAACGCCTCGATTCACACCGAGGCCCAGGGCGCGCCGGTCGGCACCGACCACGCGGTCGCCGCGACCAACGACTACATCGAGACGATCTACTCGTCGCGTAACCCGGTCGTCGTCCGGCCGCCGGACGACCCGGCGCTGCTGCCGCCGTCGTGGGGCGCGCGTACCGGCGAAGACTCGACGCTCGTCGCGACAAAGGCGACCACGTGGGTCCAGCTGACCTCGCGCTACTGCATGGGTTGCCACCGCTCGAACGCCCTCGACTTCTCCGACTACGCGAACTTCCAGGCGCTGTCGTCGACGCTCGGCACCGAGTCGGTGCTCGACCACTACATGATCGACGACCAGAACGATCCGACCCGCGCGACGACGCTGTACATGCCGCAGGCCGAGCTGATGTTCAACCGGCTGCAGCAAGACGTGTCGACCCGGTTCGACGCGGACGACTGGGCGAACCAAGCGAACTCGCCGACCGTGCCGGTGACCGAGCTCAACATCGAGGTCGATGGCGCGGCGTTCACGTCGCCCGGTCAAGACGTCTGGATCACCGGCAACATCTCGCAGCTCGGCAACTGGAATCCCGCGGGCGGGGTGTTGTTGCGCGGTACGCCGGTCAACGGGCAATGGACCGGCGTGTGGAAGGGCTCGGTCGTCGTGCCGCAGGGCATGAACATCCAGTTCAAAGCGACGATTCTCGACAACGGCGGCAAGACCCTGCAGTGGGAGCCCGATATGCCGACGAACAGCCACAACCGCGAGTTCAGCGTACCGTCGAGCGACGCTTCGAGCGTGACGGTGACGTGGGGGCAGCCATGACCCGCGCGGCGACCGCGATTTGCGGCGATACTCGACCGGTGACCCGATCGATCATCCAGCGCGTCGCTGTGGTGGTCGAGTATCCGGTCGTGTTCACCCGCGGCGCGTTCGACCTCTCGAACCCGGTGCTCGCCGAGACGCTCGCGCGGCGCGAGCCGAATCGCCGGCATCGCTTCGTCGCCGTGATCGACAGCGGCGTCGCGGCGCAGTGGCCGACGCTCGCTGCCGATATCGCAGCCTACGCGCGGCGCTACCAGCTCGAGCTCGCCGCGCCGCCGTGGGTCATCCCCGGTGGCGAAGACGCGAAGCGCGACGAGGTGCTCGCGCAGCTGCATCGCGCGCTCGCCGGCCTGCGCATCGATCGCCACTCGTACGTGATCGCGATCGGCGGCGGCGCGATGCTCGATGTCGTCGGTTATGCGGCCGCGACGCTGCACCGCGGCGTTCGGCTCGTGCGGATGCCGACGACCGTGCTCGCGCAGAACGACGCTGGCGTCGGCGTCAAGAACGGCATCAACGCGTTCGGCGCGAAGAACTTTCTCGGCACGTTCGCGGCGCCGTTTGCGGTGATCGACGACAGCAACTTTCTCGCTACCCTCGAGCCTCGCGATCGGATCGCCGGCATGGCCGAAGCGGTCAAGGTCGCGCTGATCCGCGATGCGGCGTTCTTCCGCTGGATGGTCGACCACGCCGCCGAGCTCGCCGCGTTCGACACCGACGCGGTCGAATACATGATCCGGCGCTGCGCCGAGCTTCACCTCGCGCACATCGCGGACGGCGGCGATCCATTCGAGCAGGGCAACGCGCGCCCGTTGGATTTCGGCCATTGGTCAGCGCACAAGCTCGAGCTGATGTCGGAGCACGCGCTCCGCCATGGCGAAGCGGTCGCGATCGGCATCGCGCTCGATAGCGCGTACTCGGCCGAGACTGGCCTGCTCGCGGCGACTGACTACGACGCGATCGTCGGCCTGCTCGCGGCGCTCGGGCTGCCGACCGCCCATCCGCTGCTGCGTGATCCGGCGCGTCTCGGCTCGAGCGTTGTCGTCTTCATCGACGGCGT
>CAZDGY010000770.1:0-3668 GCA_964504685.1 uncultured Kofleriaceae bacterium
CTATCTCAAGCGCGAGGACCTCAACCACACCGGCGCGCACAAGATCAACAACTGCATCGGCCAAGCGGTGCTCGCGCGCCGGATGGGCAAGCGGCGATTGATCGCCGAGACCGGCGCCGGCCAACACGGGGTCGCGACCGCGACGGTCGCCGCGCTGTTCGGGTTACCGTGCGAAATCTACATGGGCGCTGAAGATGTCGTGCGCCAAGCGCTCAACGTCGAGCGGATGAGGCTGCTCGGCGCGACCGTGCATCCGGTGCACAGCGGCACGCGCACGCTCAAAGACGCGATGAACGAGGCGCTGCGCGATTGGGTGACCAACGTCGGCGACACGTTTTACTTGATCGGTTCCGTCGCCGGCCCGCATCCCTATCCGTGGCTCGTGCGCGATCTGCAGTCGGTGATCGGCCGCGAGGCGCGCGCTCAGGTGATCGCAGCGACCGGTGCGTTGCCGTCTGCGCTCGTCGCGTGCGTCGGCGGCGGCTCGAACGCGGCCGGGCTGTTCGCACCAATGGTCGGCGAGGTGCGCTGCTTCGGGGTCGAGGCCGCGGGCGATGGCATCGCGACTGGTCGCCACGCCGCGACGCTCGGGGCCGGGACGGTCGGCGTTCTGCATGGCAGCAAGAGCTACGTGTTGCAGACGCCCGATGGGCAGATCGCGCACGCCCACTCGATCAGCGCCGGCCTCGACTATCCCGGCGTCGGGCCCGAGCACGCGCACTGGAAAGACACCGGCTCGGTCACGTACGTCTCGCGCACCGACGCCGAAGCGCTCGCGGCGCTCGAACGTCTCGCGCGCAGCGAGGGCATCATCTGCGCGCTCGAGACGGCACACGCGCTCGCGGCTCTCGCCGAGGTTGCGCGCGCGGTCAACGGCGGTGTCGTGATCGTCGGGCTCTCGGGCCGCGGCGACAAGGACATGTCGACGATTGCAGCGAAGCGAGGTGGCGCGTGAGCCGGTTGCGCGCCGCGTTCGAGCGAGCGGCGGCCGAGAACCGGGCTGCGCTCGTCGCGTACCTCACGTTCGGCGATCCCGATCTGCGCACCTCGATCGAGGCGGTCGTCGCTGCCGCGCGGGCGGGCGCCGACGTCATCGAGCTCGGCGTGCCATTCTCCGATCCTTCGGCCGATGGCCCATCGATCCAAGCCGCGATGGAACGAGCGCTCGCCGCGGGCGCCACACTGGCCGGAGCGCTCGCCGCAGTCGCCGAGCTGCGCGCGAAAGGCGAGGGCGTCGCGATCGTCTTGTTCGGTTACTACAACCCGATCTTCGCGCTCGGAGTCGCCACGTTCGCAGAACGCGCGGCAGCGGCCGGCATCGATGCGGTGCTGACCGTCGACTTGCCGCTCGACGAGCTCGCGGAGCTCGCGAGCCCGCTGGCCGCGCGCGGAGTCGAAGTCGTGCCGCTCGTGGCGCCGACCTCGACGCCAGATCGCATCGCCCGCCTCGCCGGGTTCGTGCCGCCGTTCGTCTACTACATCTCGATGACCGGGGTGACCGGCTCGCGCGCTGCCGCCGCGGTCGATCCGGTTCGGCTCGCCCAGATCCGGCTCGCGGCCGGAGCGCCGGTTGCGGTCGGGTTCGGGATCCGCACCGCGGCCGATGCCGCGCGGTTCTCGTCGATCGCAGATGGCGTCGTCGTCGGCTCGGCGCTCGTCGATCGGCTGGCCGCGGACGGCGTCGCCGGGGTCGCCGCGCTGGTCGGCGAGCTCGCCGGCGCGATGCCGCGTCGTTAGGTCGATGACGGCGAGACGTAGACCGCGATGTATTGGACCGACACGATCACTTCGCGGAAGCGGAGCCCGACGTACGTGTTGCCAATCGGTGAGATGGCGGACGTCAGCATCGCCGGCGGCGGCGTGGCGTCGATCGCGCACGACTCGCCTTCGTCGTCGATCCGCGAGCGCAACCGGAATACGCCGGGGAACGTCGCGATCGTCAGGGAGTCGAAGTCGAGCTCGGTCGACGAGCCCCCGGCGTCGTAATACAGCGTGTAGTTGGGCTCGAGGTTCGTGCTCGCGACGCACGCGAAGAAGTCGTTCGCGGTGCTCTCGGAATCGGTGATCGCCATGATCGCGATCGTCGAGCTCGCGGTCGGCTCGACCTCGATGACCGTGACGCCCGCATCGATCGTCTGGTTCGGCGCGCCGGCATCGAGCACCAATACGTCGGTGAGATCGAGCCCGGTGTTCGACAGCTCGTCGTTCGCGACCGTCCAGTCGCTCGCGGTGCCGACCACGAGCAGCGTGTCGGCCGGGAGGCCGCCCGGCGTCGCGAACGGCTCGAACGTGACGAGCACGTCCCCGGCGATCAGCGGGTGCGGATCGCAATCGTCGCCGATGCCGTCGCCATCGCTGTCGATCTGCATCGCCGCGACCTGCGGGCACAGGTCGCAGACATCGCCGATGCCGTCGCGATCTTCGTCGTGCTGATCCGGGTTCGCCTGGTGTGGGCAGTTGTCGAGACCGTCGACGATGCCGTCGCCGTCGCTGTCCACCATGCTGGCTTCACCGGGCGCGTCCAAGCCGGGCATCAAGCCGCTGCCGCCATCACTGCCGGCATTCGACGTGAAGTTACACGCCGCGACTCCGACGATGACGACGCACGCGACCCGCACGATCCGATCGTACTACGCGACGGTCACGGCACGGTGCAGAATGAATCCGTCGACACCGTGTCGGCGGTCAGCGGGCCGGTGCCGCCGTACTGCGAGCGCTGTGCTTTCGTCACGATACGCGAGCTCGAGATCGCGCCGAGCACGGTCGCGCCCTCGGTGGCGGTCCGCGCGTAGGTCGCGTCGTCGACCGAGTACAGCCCGAAATGCGGCGCGAACCCCTGCGCCCACTCGAAGTTGTCGGTCAGGCTCCACTCGTAGAACCCGCGGACGTCGACCCCGTCGCTGTCGCGCGCCGCCGCGATCGCCTCGAGCGTGCGCACGATCTGCTCCGCCCGCCGCGTGCCGACATCGCTCGCGATGCCGGACTCGGTGACGACGAGGGGCAAGCCGGGATAGCGCTTCGCGAACGCGCCTAGCAAGTCGCGAATCGCGGGCGGGTAGAACTCGTAGCCCATCTGGCCAACGCAATACGTCTGATCCGGCGCCGGCAGACACGCACCGAGATCGAACCCGAGCACGCAAGGCGTGAGCGAGATCGGTGGCGGGAACGCCGCGGGCGCGCTCGTCACGCCACCGCGCAGGTAGTACTGCAAGCCGAGCCAATCGACCGTGCCTTGCCACTCCGGATGCGGCTCGTCGATCGTGCCATCGAAGTCGGTGTCGAGCCCGCCTTGCATGACCGCGTCGACCCACAGGTAGTGGAAGATGTAGACCAGGCGGTCGCGCGCCGCGATGTCGTCCGGATCAGTCGATGGTTTGTTGCCGCGCGCGGGTTCCCAGTCGGCGACCGACATCGAGAACCCGACCGATGCCGCGATGCCATCGCCGTCGGCATCGATCGTGTCGTTCTGTTTGATCGCGGTGTAGATCGCGGCATGGATAGTGAGGTAGTCGCGCAGCACCGCGACGAGGCTTGGCAGATCGAACACCAGGCCTTTGCCGGGCGGGAACGTGCCGGCACCGTACGACGCGATCAGGTAGTTGATCGGCTCGTTGACCGTGCCCCATTCGTCGACGAGATCGCCGAACCGCTGTGCGAGCAAAACCGCG
>CAZDGY010000771.1:0-3662 GCA_964504685.1 uncultured Kofleriaceae bacterium
GGCCGCGGTCGCGAGTCGTGTCCGCTTGCGCTCGCTGTGCCGACCGAGCCACGCCTGAAACGACTCGGCGATCTTCGCGTCGCGCGCGTCGCCTTGCAGCGCGAGCGTGCCCGCCATCTGTGCGGCCCAGCCCGCGGTGCCGTCGTGCGCATCGATCAGCGCGAGGCTCGCGACCTTCGCCGGTTGCGCCGCCGCGAGCGCGAGCGCGACCACGCCGCCGAAGCTGTTGCCGACGAGATGGACCGGCCCGCCGCTAGCGAGCTCGTCGATCAGCGCGGCGAGGTCTGCGACGAAATCCGCGACCGCATAGCGCGTGGCCGGGCGCTCGGACATCCCGTGACCACGCAGGTCGTAAAGGATCACCTCGGCGCGGGTGGCGAGCGGGTTCGCGAGCGTGAAGTAGAAGCTCGACAGGTTGTCCATCACGAGGCCATGCACGAACACCACGCGGCGATCACCGCTACCGAGCCGCTGCACGTGATGACGTACGCCGTTTGCGATGACGTCAGCCAAGATGCGCCTCGATCTCGCGAGTGAGCTCGGCGCGCGCGTCGAGGTGGAGGTAGTGGCCACCCGGCAAGACGCGCAGGATCGAGCCGGTCACCGCACGCGCGAGCCGCTCGCCGGCGGGCATGCAGCTCGAGCTATCGCCGTACGCCGCGAGCAGGGGCGGCGCGAGCGTCGCGAGCTCGGCGTCGCTGAGATCGGGCTCGCTGCGAACATCGGCGAGCAGACTCGAGTGCAGCGCGAGGAACTCGATCGACGCGACGAGCCGCGTCGCGTGCCGCCGGCCGCCGGCGACCGCTTCCTGCAATGGCGCGGGTAACGCGGCGATCAGCTTTTGCGGGTCGGTGGTGTCGAGAAACGAAGCCATCTCGAACGCGCGCGACGGCGGCAGCGGCGCCTCGACGACGACGATCCGGCGCACCCGGTCCGGGTGATCGAGCGCGAACCGCAGCGCGACGAGGCCGCCCCAGCTGTGACCGACGAGGTCGAACGCAGGGAGATCCGCGGTCAGCGCTTCGAGATCACTCGCGAGCGTGCGCACGTCGTAGCCGGTGGTCGCTCGCTCGCTGCGACCGTGGCCGCGCAGGTCGTAGACTCGAACGCGGCGGCGCGCGGCCAGCACGGGTGCGGCGGTGAAGTACCAGGACGCGAGGCTGCCGATGACGAGCCCGTGGACCATCACGACCGGGATGGCGGTCGCGGCGCCCAACTCCTGGACGTGGAACGACAGGCCGTTCGCCGCTACGAGCGGCATGATGCGATGAACTCCACGAGCTCGCCGACGGTCAGCGCGATGATCTGATCGAGCTCCTTGCCGGAGATCCAAGCGACGAAATCGACGCCGCCGCCGTAGTGTTGCTGCAGTTTTTCGGCGAGCGCGACGAACTCGATGCTCTCGAGCTCGAGATCCGCGTTGAACGAGGTCGTCATCGCGATCGGGCCATCGAGCAACAGCTCGTCGCCGACGATCTCGGTGACCAGGCGCTCGACCACGCGGAGGATCTCGGTCCGATCGGCTGTGGGTACGGCGGTCACGACGGGGTGCGCTCCAACGTGGTCCACGCGACGATATAGTGTCCTTCGCGGCGGGTGTCGATCGTGGCGTCGTCGATCGTCAGGCGATCGCCGTGTGCGGCGCGGATCTCGAGCTTGCGCGGATCGGTGACGCCGGTACCGCGCGCCTTGCCGAGCGCCTCTTTCGCGGTCCACAGCCGCGCGAGCCACTCGTCGCGCGGTCGCCCGGCGCCCAACGCGATCTCGGCGGCGGTGAACGCGACGGCGACGAACGATGCTTCACGCGGCGCGATCTTCTCGACGTCGACCCCGACCGCGCGGCTGTCGTCGACCACAGCGACCGCCACATCGTCTTTGTGCGCGACCGAGACTCGGGGCGCGACCGCGCCGCTTGCGAGCGTGACGTGCGGCCGACCGCCATCGTCGTTGCCGATCGCGACCTCGACCGGGAACATCTCCGCGCCGCCGCGCTGCCATAGGTGACGGCGGACGGCGTCTTTGATCGCGATTCGGCCGAGCAGCCAGCCGCGCCGGCGCGGTGCTGCCATCGCGTCGTGCTCGGTGCGCTCGCGCTCGTTGAGGTAGCGCCGCATCATCAGCTCGCGCGACGCCGCGGCATGCCAATGCTCGGTGACCAGCGCATAGGGCTCGGCGGTCGCGAGCACGTTGCGCTCGGGGTACATCAGCACCGCCCACACCGGATCGTCGCTGTCGAACCGGCGATCCTCCCAGCCGGTGATCCGCGCCCACACTCGACCGGCGTGGGTCAGCTCGAGATCGGCGCGGACCTCGCGCTCGCGGACGTCGCGAATCCGCACGCTGCACGCGACGCGCTCGCCGGCGGCGGGCTCCGGCCCGAACAGCTCGACGCGCTCGAGCCGGACCGGCATCGCGAGCCGATCGCGGGACTCGGTCTGCATCACCCACCAACCCATCAGCTGGCCGGCGCAATCGAGCAGCGCACCGTGGGCCGGCAGGACCTCGATCACGCCGTCGACGCCGCGTTCGCTGCCCTTCGCGCCGTCGGCCATTTGGCCGAGCTCGGCGACGCCTTGATAGGCCGGGCCATGAAACATCCAGCGATCGGCGTACATCTGCGCCGCGGTCATCGGCGCGGTCCGCGGTTCGGCCAACGGCGCGAGCGTTGGCGACGGTGCCGCGGGAAACGCTGCGGCGAGGCGCACGGTCGCGCGCGAGTAGCCCGGAATCTCGACATCGACGCGGTCGTCCGCGGTTCGGACACAACGCAGCTCGATCTCGACCGGCGGCGCTACCGCGAGCCAGCGATAGGCGCGGATGTCTTCGAGTCCGACCGCGACGCGATCCGGCGCGAGCGTCCGCGCGGCATCGATCATCATCCCGATCGTCATTGTCATCGGCACGACCGGATAGCGATCCGCAACGACCGGCCAGCCCGCGGGCTGGCGATAGAAGCAGTGATCGAGCAGCGCCGGGTCGCTGTCCGCGGACAACCGGCGGCGGATCACAGTCTGCCGCTCCGGCGCGGCTTCGTTGCGTTTGCGCCACGCGTCGACGATCGCGCGACTCGCGTCGGCGGCTTCGCGCAACGTCGCGAGCAGCTCGGCCGCGATCGGATCGCCGGCGACCGCGGTCGGAGGTGCGAACCCGGTGTTGATCGTGGGCACCGAGTCGCCGAGCTTGACGAGCGGAACGCCGAGCGCGAGCGGCTGTGGCAGGCGCGAAGCCGACGCGCGCGCGGCCGGGCCAACCTCGGTCGCGACGCCCCAGCTCACGTCGTAGCCCTCGGCCCACAGCGCGGCGCCGACCCGTGCGAGCTGGCCGACGCCGCCATGCGCGTCTTTGTCGCTCGCCGCGGCGATCGCGAGATGGTCTTTGCCGCGCAGGGTGTCGCCGACGAAGCCCACGAGGCTGCCGACCCCGAGCTGGACGAACGCGCGCACGCCGCTGGCGTAGAGGTTCTCGACGAGCTCGCGAAACCGCACCGGCGCGACGAGATGCTCGATCGCTAGTGCCCGGATTGCGGCCGGATCATCGGGGTAAGGCGCGCACGTCGTCGCCGACCACAGCGGCAGCTCACCGCGCACGAGCTCGAGCCCCGCGAGGTGACGGCGGTGTGGCGCGAGATGCTCCGCGAACAGCGGCGAGTGAAACCCGGAGCG
>CAZDGY010000772.1:0-3653 GCA_964504685.1 uncultured Kofleriaceae bacterium
TCGGCTCGGCGTAGTAACGCTCGGTCAGCTCGTTCGCTTGCCGGGTGGCGGAATCCTGGAGCGATTCGGCCGCGACGCGCATCGGCTGTATCAGCTCGCGGCGGGCGAGCGCTGGGATCCGATCGTGCCGTCACCACCGCCGGAAGCGCCGGACGAGCGCGTCGTGCTCGATGACGATCTCGAGAATGTCGAGCAGCTCGTGTTCGTGCTCAAGCACGCGATCGATCGGCTGCTCGATCGGCTCGCCGCGCGCGGGCGCGCGTTGGTCGCGTTGCACGTCGAGCTCACGCTGCGGTTCGCAGTCGGTCGCACCGAGCTCCGCGCAGATTGCATCAAGCCGGCCGGGCCGACGCTCGATGGGCGCTCGCTCCTTCGCCTCGTCCACTTGCGGATGACCGGGATGCCGCCGGTCGCACCGGTCAACGCCGCGCGGGTGTGGGCCGACGACATGCCGGCGACCCGAGAGCAGCTCGCGTTGTTCGCGCAGAAGCCGCGTCGCGATCTGCGCGCCGCCGACGAAGCGATCGCGAGGTTGCGCGCCGAGCTCGGCGACGATGCGGTCGTTCACGCCGTGCTGCGCGAAGGTCATTTGCCCGAAGCGAGCTTTGCGTGGCAACGCCTCGGTCGCGTCGCGCACGCCGAACCACAACCAAAGCTGATCCAGCCGCTCGTCCGCCGGTTGAACACGACGCCACAACAGCTACCGCCGCAAGCGCGTCAGGTCCGCGACGATGGCTGGTTGCTGTCGGGGCTCGAGCACGGCGCGGTCGTGCGTATCGTCGGGCCGTACGTCGTGTCCGGTGGATGGTGGGCGCACGAGCAGCACCGCGAGTATCACTTCGCCGAGCTGCGCCACGGCGATTGCTTGTGGGTCTACTACGATCGGCAGCGACGGCGTTGGTTCTGGCAGGGCACGGTCGAGTAACATCGCGGCCGAAGCGCATGCCCGACAAGACCTACGGCACGGTAGATCACGATGCGCCGGTCACTCGCTCCGAGCTCGAGCGCGCGGTCCGTTCGCTCAACATCAGCGATCTCGAGTTGCGCGATGCGGTGCTCCAACTCGCGGCGCGCGTCGTCGCGTTGACCGACGAGGTGACGCGCCGGATCGACGGCGTCGAGCCGGAGCCGGCACCACCTGGCACGCCCGCCGAGCGCGGCGAAGGCACGATCGAGCAGCGCGTAGTCGCAGCGCTCCCCGACACGCTCGCGACGATCCGCGCGGGCGATGCAGGCCAGCCGACGCGCGTCGCGCTCGATCTCGGCCCGGACAAGTACAGCGTGACGCCATCGACGCCGCCGTGCGACGAGCTCATCCCGCTGTGCAAAGCGCGCTGTTGCCGCCTGACGTTCGCACTATCGACTGCGGATCTCGACGAAGGCGTCGTGCGCTGGGACATCGGCCAGCCGTATCTGATCCGGCAGCGCGCGAGCGACGGTTACTGCGTTCACAACGATCCGACGTCGGGCGGTTGCACGGTCCACGCACAACGCCCGCGAGTGTGTCGCGTCTACGACTGCCGCAAAGATCCGCGCGTGTGGATCGACTACGACCAACGCATCCCGGCGCCGTTCGTCGACGACCCGGTCGACGATAAAGCCGAGAGCCCCGCGATCGATCTCGCCGCGCGCGCGACGTCGCGGGCGAGGGCGCTGGGCGTCGAGAAGCGCGCGATCAACGAGTCGTATGCCGAGGACGCGCCTCGGGTGGGCCCGGTCGTAACTCCGCGCACGCCCACGTCGCCGCGGCCGAAAAGCTAACGGGAACAACCTCGATGCGCGCCGCGTTAGCATCATGACGATGCGTTCGCTCACCATGCTCGTGCTGTGCGTTGCGACCGCCGCGCATGCCGCGCCGTCGATCGCGCCCCAGTACGCGCCGATGTTCAAGAAGGGCCAGAAATGGACCTACGCGGTCACGACGACCGCGTTCGATCGCGTCGATCCGAAACACGAATCGGTGCTGCTGCCCGAGAAGAACCCGCCGCACAGCTCGGTCACGTGCCGCGTCACCGACGTCATCGTGTTCAAGACCGCGACCGTCTCGGTGATCCGGTGCGACAAAGAGATCGACGACGACTCCAACGTTCTGGTCGACGGTGAGTGGGTCGCGACGAAGGACGGCATCAGCCGCGGCGTCGACGTCGAGCTTCCGCAGAGTGAAGGCGATATCTCGATCGGGGTGAACGTGATCGCGATGAACCCGAAGGTCGAGCGCACCAAGACCAAGACGTTCTACGGCCCGGTCGTGACCGCGGTGACGAATCCAGCGAACGGCACGTGGTGCAAGACGAACGACACACGGGGCCTAGCCGATGGCGGAGTCGAAACGCTGTGCTTTGCAGCGGGCATCGGCATCACGCGCGGCAAGCTCGACTACTACGGCGGCACGCCGCGCACGGTCGAGTACCAGCTCGCGTCGCCCTAGCGCTCGCGCCGCAGTCGTTCGATCTCGCTCGGTGCGGGATGGACGAGAACGACACCGCGATCGCCATCGACCGCGAGCAGATCGCCGGCGCGCGCCCAGCCGAAGATTCCGGCAACCTCGGCGACGAGCGGCAACTTCGCAGCGCGCGCGATCGCGATCGCAGTCGGCGATGCTTGCGCGGACGTCACGATCGCCGCCGCTCCGCGCGCGACCGCCCCGATCACGACGACCGCCCCGACGTGATCAGCGATCCACACCGCTCCAGGCTTCGCCGAGCTGCGTTCGTCGGTGACGATACCGATCAGCGCGCACAGCTCTTCGATCGCGCCGTCTTCGTCGCCGGCGAGTCCTAGCTTGTACGGCGCGCGGACGTAGTCCTTCACCACGGCGCTCAGATCGCCTGCGGCCGCGACGAGCCGTTCGCGCAAGCGTTGATCGCATAGCGAGAGTGCGAGTCGATCGAGCGCACCGCCGACCTGCGGATCGTCGCAATCGGCGAGCCGGCGCACCGCGCGGCCGAGATCATCGCGCAATCGGCCGAGCGCGCGGTCGACGTCGAGTGGTGTCGCCGGCAACGACGTCGTCGTCGGCACGACTCCGGCACGACCGAGCACGACGCCGCCAGCGAGCGCAGTGCCGACGAGGCGAGCGGCGCGCACAGCCGACGCGCGACGGCGTTCGAGCGCGAGCGTGATCGGAGCGGCGAGCGCCGTGGCGAGCGTGACCTCAGCTGCGGTCATCGCGCGCTTGCGACGCTGCACGACGAGCACACCGGCGACCGCGCCGCCGGAGATCAGCGGCACGCCGGTGAACACCGGAAACTTCTCTTCGCCGATACCGGGTACGTACTTGTACGCGGCCTCGCCCGCGGCATGCGCGGCAGACACCGGGCGCATGCACTCGGCGACCAAACCCGTGATGCCTTCGCCGATCGCGAGCGAGGTCCCGATCGCAGCTGCCGATAGCCCGACGTTGCCGCGCATCACGAGCGCATCACCTTCGCGCACGTAGATGCTTGCGACATCGACGCAGGCGATCGCGGCGATCTCTTCGCACATCGCGGCGAGCGCGCTCTCGAGAGGACCGTCGTGGCCGGCGAGCTCGATCAGCTTCAGGATCCCATCGACGCCGCGATCACCGCGGTGATGGACATGGATGATCGAGCGCGCCACGCCTCCAGCGTGACACGCGCCATGTTTCCGCCGCGTTTCCGCGGAGCGAAACG
>CAZDGY010000773.1:0-3638 GCA_964504685.1 uncultured Kofleriaceae bacterium
CGTGCTGTCGCCGACCCGGATCATGCAGCTGCAGGAGCTCGTCCGCCGCGTGCCGGTCGCCGACCACGTCGTGAAATACGCGGTCGCGCTCGCGCGTGCGACCCGACCGACCTCGCCGACTGCACCCGCGTTCGTCCGAGAGAGCGTGTCGTGGGGCGCCGGTCCGCGCGCATCGCAGTTCCTGATTCTCGCCGCGAAGGCGCGCGCGATCCTCGCCGGCCGGTTCGCCGTGCAGATCGATGATGTCGCGGCGCTCGCCCGTCCGACGCTGCAGCACCGGCTGATCCTCAACTATCGCGCCGAAGCCGAAGGCCAACGCCCGGGCGACATCGTCGACCGGCTGCTGTCGGTCGTCACGCCGTAACCGCGATGAAGGGCGATCCAACCGCACCGCCCTCCGGCGCTGCTGATCGCCGCGCGCAGGTCGCGGCGATCGATCCGGCGCAGCTCGCGCGGCTCGGCAGCCTCCCGATCAAAGCGCGAGTGATCGTCGAAGGCGCGCTGTCGGGTTTGCATCGCGCGTCCGTGCACGGCTCGTCGGTCGAGTTTGCCGAGCACAAGGAGTATTCGCCCGGCGACGAGCTGCGCAACGTCGACTGGAAGGCGTACGCCAAGCTCGACAGGTACTACGTCAAACAGTTCGAGCAAGAGTCGCAGCTCACGGTCTACTTAGTACTCGACGCATCGGCATCGATGGCGTTCGGCGGTGGCGGACTGCCGAAGCTCGAGTACGCCGGGTTGCTCACCGCCGCGCTCGCGTATCTCGTGGTCGAGCAGCAGGACAAGCTCGGGTTCGTCGCATGTGGCGATCGCGCGGTCGAGACGATCGTGCCGCCGCGCGCGCGGACGAGCCACTTGCACGACGTGCTCGGCGTGATCGAGCGGGTCGTCGCGGCCGGCGGCAAGGGCGACGAATCGCCGGCGCACGCGCTCGCGCGGATCGCGGAGCTGACCCGGCGCCGGCGCGCGCTGATCATCCTCGCGACCGATTTGTTCGACGCCAACGACGCGACCCTGACCGAGCTCGCGCACCTGCGCGCGCAGCGCCACGACGTCTCGGTCATCCACATCCTCGATCCGCACGAGCGAACGTTTCCGTATGATGGACTCACCGAGTTTGTCGCGCTCGAATCGACGAACAAGATGCTCGTCAATCCGTCCGCGATTCGCGCCGCTTATCTCGAGCGAATGGACGCGTTCCTCACGAAGTGCAAAGGAATGCTCGCAGCCGCCGGCGTCGATTATCATCTGACGTCGACCGATCGCCGGCTCGAGGACACGCTGCTCGAGCTGCTGGTCGCACGCACGCGCCTCACGCCCGGCCGGCGCGCACGCGGTGGTACCGCCGCGACTGGGAGCGCGCGCTGATGGGGTTTCTTGCGCCGCTCATGCTCGTCGGCGTGCTCGCGATCGGAGTGCCGATCGCGATCCACTTGATCGGCCGACGCCGCGCGAAGATCGTCAAGTTCGCCGCGCTCGACTTCTTGCTGACCACGAAACGTCGAACTGCCCGACGGTTACGGTTGCGCGAGCGGATCTTGTTGCTGGTTCGCGCTCTCGGTTGTCTCGCGATCGCGCTCGCGCTCGCGAAGCCGTTCACGTCCTGCGAACGCAAAGGCGCCGCGGTGACGCGCGGTCCGCAAGCCGCCGTCCTCGTGATCGATGACTCGTTCGCGTCGGGCTACAAGGTCGACGGCAAGGCTTGGCTACGCACCGCGACCGACGAGGCGCGCCGGATCGTGACGCAGCTCGGACCGGAAGCCGAGATCGCGATCATCCGTACGTCTGAAGGCGCCGATCAGCCGAGCGAGCTGACCCGCGATCACTTGCGCTTGCGCGATCAACTGCTCGCGCTCGAGCCGACCGCGCGTCCCGCCGATACGACGCGCGCACTCGCTCGCGCTGCGCAACTGCTCGCCGCGTCGAGTCATGCGCGCAAGACCGTGTTCGTGTTGTCGCTGCTCGCGAAGAACGGTCTGCGTCCCGACGATCCGCCGTGGGGCAAGACCGGCCCGACGCTGTCGGTCATCGACCTGCGGCCGCCGCAGATGCCGAACCTCGCGGTCACCGGGCTGCACGTCGATCCCGATCCGGCCGCAGGCACGCGCGGCGTCGCGTTCGATGCCGAGGTCGGCAACTTCAGCGCTCAACCCGCGAAGGTCGAGCTGCTGTTGTCGATCGCCGATCACGTCGTCGCCCGCGGCGAGCTCACGCTCGGACCAGGCGAGAAGAAGACAAAGCGATTCCTCGCGGCATTGCCGCCCGGATCGCGTGCGACCGACGCGCAGGTGATGCTCCAAGACGACGCGCTCGCGATCGACGATCGGCGCTGGGTGCGGGCGCAGCTGCGCGACGAGGTCCGCGTGCTACTCGTCGACGGCGATCCGCGCACCGTGCGGCACGACGACGAGCTGTTCTATCTCGAAGCCGCGCTGCGCCCAGGCGATCGCGACGACAGCGGCACGCAAGTTCGGACGATCACCGCCGAGGAGCTCGCCGGCCTCGATCCGAAGTCGCGAACGAAAGCGAACACGCTCGACCTCGCAGACTTCGACGTCGTCGTGCTCGCGAACGTGCCGGCGCTGCCCGTCGATCAGGTCAGCGCGCTCGCCGCGTGGGTCACCGCCGGCGGCGGCGTGTTGATCACACCGGGCGATCGCGTCGATCCGGCCGCGTACGACCGCACGATGCTGCCGTTGATGCCGCAGGGGTTGCGCGATCCGATCGACGTGACGTGGGGCGTGGCGCCCGACGAGCGCGATAGCCGCGCGCTCCATCTCGTCAAGTGGGAGGCCGATCACCCGATCTTCGCCGACTTCAAGGCCGACGCGCCCGAGCTCGCCGACGCGAAGTTTTTCAAGGTCTCGCTGCTCGGGCCTACGACGAACACGACCGATCGCAAGGTGCTCGCGCGCTTCACGAACGGCGCCGAAGCACTCGTCGAGGCCAGCCTCGGCGCCGGCCGCACGCTGCTGTTCACCTCGACGATCGATCACGACTGGAACGACTTGCCGGTCCACCGCGGGTTCTTGCCGCTGGTGCAAAAGATGATGCAGCACCTCGCGCGCAAGCATACGGAGCTCGGCGATGGCGACCATCTCGTCGGCGGATCGGTCATGTTGCCGACTAGCGATCTCAAGAAGCTCGAGATTCGCGGGCCGGACGGCATCGGCATGGTGTTCGAAGGCGATCGCATCGCCGGCCGCAGCTCCGTGCGGTTCGGCAAGACCGAACGGCCTGGCATCTATCGCGTGATCGGCACGGACCAGACCGACAGCACGCACGATCGCGACGAGCTCGCGTTCGCGGTCAACCTCGATCCGCGCGGTTCGGATCTAACGCAGGCACCGCCCGAGATGTTGCCGCCGTCGGGGACGGGCAGCGCCGCAGCACCTGCCGACGACGAGCGGCGCGTCGAGCTCTGGCACGCACTCGCAGCGATCGTGCTGCTCATGCTGCTCGCAGAAGGGATCTTGGTCCAGCGATGAATCGCCTACTGATCGCGGTGGCAATCGTTACGGCGTGCAAGGGATCGAGCACGAGCACGAGTACGACTACGGACACGGCGAAGAGCGGCTCGGGCTCGGGCTCGGGTTCGATGAAGAGTGACGCGGGCGTGAAGGCGCCAGTTGAAGTCG
>CAZDGY010000774.1:0-3636 GCA_964504685.1 uncultured Kofleriaceae bacterium
CAAGAAGCTCGCCGCAGCGGGTCCTGCACGCGAGCGCGCGAAGGTGAAGGCAATCGTCAAGACCATCCAGGCGCGCTAGCATCTCCGCCCGCCGGCCGCGTTGCTCGCGGTACGGCCAAGTGGTACGACCCTGCTCGAAAAAGGAGTCCACGATGGCCGAGCTCAAGGGCACCAAGACCCACACGAATCTCAAAGAAGCCTTCGCCGGCGAGTCGCAGGCGAACCGTCGCTATCTCTATTTCGCGAAGGTCGCCGACGTCGAAGGTCACACCGACATCGCGGGCTTGTTCCGCGACACCGCTGAAGGCGAGACCGGCCACGCTCACGGCCACCTCGACTACTTGAAGCGCGTCGGTGATCCAGCGACCGGCGAGCCGATCGGCGATACGACGAAGAACCTCAAGGCATCGGTTGCCGGCGAGACCTACGAGTACACGCAGATGTACCCGGGCTTCGCGAAGACCGCTCGCGAAGAGGGCTTCACCGAAATCGCCGAGTGGTTCGAGACCCTGGCCCGCGCCGAGCGCTCGCACGCTGGACGGTTCCAGAAGGGCCTCGACGCCCTCAAGTAGGGTACACACGGGGCATGAGCCTCGTACGACCGATCACGAGGCGGGACATCAAAGGCCCCGCCCTATACGCGGTGATGCGCGATGATTATCGCAATCGCGTCATCGAGCTGAAGAAGGCGCGGCGCGTGATCGTCGGCGATCGCGTCGAGATCGTATTCGACAACCGCCACACGCTGACGCTGCAGATCGAAGAGACCTGCCGGCTCGAAAACCTGACGCGCGATGATCAGATCCAACCGGAGATCGATCAGAGCAATCAGCTGATGCCGACCGAGACGTCGCTCGCGGCGACGCTGTTCGTGCCGTTGCCGACCGACATCGACACGCGTGCCGCGATGCACGAGTTGGTCGGGCTCGACGAGCACGTCGCGCTCAACATCGGCCCTCACGTCCTGCGCGCGGTGTTCGAGCCCGGGCGCTCGACCGACGACCGGATCTCCGCCGTGCAGTACCTGCGGTTCGAGCTCGAGCCTGCGGCCAAAGCGGCGCTGCGCACGGCCGGGACGCCGCTCGCGATCGAGATCGATCACCCGAACTACCGTCACCGCGTGGCGTGCAGCGAAGCACTGCGCGAATCGCTCGCCGCCGACTACGATGCGTAGGCTCGCGCTCGCGCTGCTCGTCGCGTGCGGCGGGCACAAGCCGGTCGACTCTGCGACCGCGACCCCGTTTGTGTGTCGCGATCGACTCGCGAGCTACGTCGCGACCGGGCACTTGAGCGGGGACGAGATCGGCGTAGAGATCGACTGCGCGCAGGTCGGCCCGCGAATCAAACGCTGGCGCAGCGACAAGGCCGGCACCCGGCAAGACGATGCGCACAGCCTCACGGCGCAGCAGTTCGACGACCTGTGGAACGAGATCGACACGACCGGCTGGCAGAGCCTCAAGAACTGCACGAACGGCTCGACTGACAAGTCGGGCGCACGCCCGACGCGTAGCTCCGCCAAAGGCGGAGCGGAGGTAGACGACAAGCACGATCCGATCTGGGTATTCGACGTCAAAGACGATCAGAACAAGGCGTCGTTCGAGTGTCAGGCTCGCGTGGCGCCCGCGCCCTACAACGGGATCGTCGACCCGCTCGACCTCGCCGCGAATCGCGGCACCCATCAACTCGGCGACGACGACCCGGCCGCGGCGAAGGCGAAGGTAAGCGACAAGAAAGCGAAGCAATGACCGAGCTCTCTGGATCGACCGCGATCGTCACCGGCGCGAGTCGCGGCATCGGGCGAGCGATCGCGATGCGGCTCGCCGAGCACGGCGCCGACGTCGCGTTGTGGGCGCGCGATCAGGCGGCGCTGCGCATGGTCGCCGGCGAGATTCACGCTGCGCGCGGCAAGGCGCGATCGATCATGGTCGACATCACCGATCCGCAAGCGGTCGAGCGCGCCGCCGATCTGGTGCGCGCGACGATGCCGCCCGTGCGCACGGTCGTGAACAACGCCGGAGCGGTGCTGCGCAAATCGACCGAGGCGATCACCGACGCCGAATGGCGCAAGATCATGGCGGTCAACCTCGACGGCACGTTCGCGGTGACGCGCGCGTTCTTGCCCGATCTGCAGCACAACGCCGGACGCGTCATCAACATCGCGTCGATTGCGGGACGGCAAGGAACCGCACTTCTCGCTGCCTATTGTGCGGCCAAGCACGGGGTCATCGGCCTCACCCGCGCTCTTGCCGAGGAGCTACGCGCTGCTAAGGTCTCGGTGAATGCGATCTGTCCGGGAAGCGTCGATACTCAGATGCTGCGCGAGGGAATGCCCGGCGCGAGGCCCGACATGACGCCCGATGATATCGCCCGCACGGTGGTGTTCTTAGCGATCGACGCGCCGGTCGCACTCACCGGCACTTGCATCGACGTCTTCGGTTAAGCTGGAGGCAGCAAGCACACCATGCCCGACCTGCTTGCTCCTCCCGATCCTGACGCGCTCTCGGCGCTGCCGATCTTTCCGCTGCCGAATTGCGTGCTGCTCCCTGGCGGCATGATGCCGCTCCACGTGTTCGAGCCGCGCTACCGCGAGCTGACCCGCGATTGCCTCGCCGGTCACCACCTGATGGCGGTCGCGAGGCTCAAGCCCGGGTTTGAAACAAGCTACTACGGGCGGCCGCCGGTCTACGAGACCTGTGGCGTCGGTCGGATCATCTGCTCCGAGGAGTTACCGGATGGCCGGTTCGCGCTGCTGCTGCGCGGCGTCGCCCGCGTCGAGATCGCGCGCGAGCTGACGGTCGAGCGGTCGTATCGCATGGTCGAAGCGCGGGTCTTGCCCGACGCGTGCAACGACCCGACCGAAGCGTTCGAGAATCAGAAGCGGCTGATCGCGCTGTGCGATCGGCTCGCCGAGGTCATCGATCAGGGCGGCCCGCAGCTGCGCGACCTCGTTCGCTCGTTCCAGACGCCGGGTGCGTGCGCCGATGCGATCGCCGCCGCGCTGGTTATGGACGTCGATGCGCGCCAGGAGCTGCTCGAAGCGCGCAACCCGGTCGTTCGGCTCGAGCGCACGCTCGCGCACGTCAGCCACATGCTGTGCGAGCTAGCGCCGTGCTCCGAGAGCGTTAACTGACACGTCTCCGCCGACGACGCACTCGGGACAACTCTGCTTGAGTGCTGCGCGGTTCTCGTCGAGCTTGGCGCACGGCACGCGCGCGTAAAAGTACTTCGGATAGCCGTCGTCGCCCTTGATGTTGCGGACGTACGTCGGGCCGTAGCGGTCGGGCCCGATGCTCTCCTGGCCGATGACGAGCTCGGAGATCGTGCACTGGCCGTCTGTGGCTTGCTCGCCGAACACGCCAGTGATCTCGCGCCGCAGGATCATCCCCGAGTTGTGGTTGCGTGCGTAAGACCACGTCGGGTCCGCGAGGTACACGTATGCGAGCCGATCGGGCTTGAACCGCTGATAGAGCGCTGGCACCTGCGCCATGATCGGTTGCGCCTCCGAGCTGACCGGGGGCGGGACCGACGTGAGGGTGCCTTGCGGCACGAACATCGCGCAGCCGGCAGTGGTGGCGAGCGCGGCGAGGATGAGGCAGCGAGCGTGGCGGTTGAGCTTCATGCACAGTACGTCGCGGG
>CAZDGY010000775.1:0-3632 GCA_964504685.1 uncultured Kofleriaceae bacterium
CTGACGATCTCGCGATCTGACGACCGCGGGCTGGCAGTCTCCGGCAGCTAGAGCGTCAGCGCGACGCCGAGCGTCCACAGGCCCGCGCTCTGGTCGACCGACTTCGGCTTCTCGGAGCTCGACATCACGGCATCGAGCCGCTGGTAGTCGGCGAACACCGACGCCGTGCCGAACGCCAGGCGGTATCGGTACTCGAAGCCGGCACCGAGCAGGTAGCCGGTGCCGTCGAAACTATTCGACCCCGAACCGCTCGTCAGCCACGTGTGCTGCAGGCCAAGCCGAGCGTAGGCTTCGAATCCACTCCCGAGGGGCAAGCTGCCCTTCGCTGCCGCTCCCAATGACGTCGCTTCGTACGGGTCGCTGCTATTGCGATTGGCTTCACCGAAGCGGCTGACGGTGGCCTCGAGCGACAGATATTTGATGAACCGATAGCCGCCGAACAACCGATAACTGCGGCCGTCGTCGCTGAATTGACTAAGGTTGCCGTTGAGATCTGCGCTGCTACCGATGCCCAACCCGAAGTAAGGTGCAGCGGAAGCGGCCGTCGCCGAAGCGGCAAGCGCAATAGCGACCATCAACGTGCGGCTCATAGCACCGCACGAGATTCACGCAGCGTGCCAGTGGCCAACGGTGCGAGATGGTGCGGTGGCAGGCTACCCACCGTAGCCTTGCGGTCACAGTGCACGGGCGTCAGTGGCGCAGTCCGGCGGCCGGCCTGACCCGGGCGGCGAGGAGCGCTGGATAGAACGTCGCCGCGACGCTGATCGCGACCCCGGCGATCGACGTGATCGCGACCGGCCCGAGCTCGAGGTTCATCGGCAGCTTGTCGATGTAATAGACATCCGGGTTCAGCGGGATCCCGACGCGCTGGCCGATCACGCAGCCGATGACACCGGTCGCAACCCCGAGCGCGGTACCGACGATCCCGATCATCAGGCCCTGGATCGCGAACACGTGCATGAGCCCCGCATCGCTCGCACCGAGCGTCTTGAGTAGGGCGATCTCTTTGGCCTTCTCGACCACGACCATGATCAGATTCCCGATGATCGAGAACGACGCGACGAGGATCACGATGCCGAGCACGAAGAACATCGCGATCTTTTCGAGCTTGAGCGCCGAGAACAGGCTGTGGTTGAGCTCGCGCCAGTCTTGGACCCGGTACTGCGGGCCGAGCAGCTCGCCGATCCGCTTGACGTAGTCCTCGCTGTCGTCGGGGCTCTCGATCCGGACCTCGATACCGTCGACGGCGTCGCCGCGATCGAGGAAGTTCTGCAGCGCTTCGAGCGTGACGTACACGTACTTGAGGTCGTACTCGTACATCCCGGTGAAGAAGAATCCGGCGACGCGAAAGTCGCGGTTGTACGGAATCGGCGTGCCGGTCGCGTCGGGATTCGACGGATCGGACAGCGGCGAGACGACGCGAACCTCCTTGCCGCGATACAGGTGCATCTGTTTCGACAGCTCGCGGCCGACGAGCACGCCGGACAGCGATCGCGTGCGGTGCGCCGCCATCGAGCCGTCTTCGTCGATGTCGTCCGCATCGTGCGTGCGAACGTTGGCGACCTCGGAGTCTTGGTAGCTGTAGTCGGCCGGTGGCTCGTCGGTCGTGAGCAGATCCTTCGGCGCGGGGTCGACCACAGTGGGCGCCGGCGGAGCTGCGGCGGCCGAGCCCGCAGAGCCTTCTGCATCGGAACCAGGATGTGCGCCTCGATCGTCCTTGTCGTCGTCCACCGTCGATGGCAGCACGCGCGGCTTCGAATAGTCGATCGGGTCGGCGGCCGCAGGCATGTCGGCCGGCGATGGATCGATCGCCCCCGGCGTTGGCTTGCCTTGCGGCACCTTGCGATCGAGATCGTCGGCGAGTGGCTCGAGCCGCTTCATCGCGGCGGCTTGCTCTTCGCGATCGTCCTTCGGCTCGATATCGCGAACGAGTTGGGTCACCGAGCCGACCGTCGCCGGGTCGATGCCCTTGATGATGACGTTGTTGCCGTTGTTGTCCGCGGCGATCACGACCTCGCTGACCGCGAACGGCGTCGACGCGAGCACGCCGGGCACGCGGTCGATCTGCGCTTTGACCTGCCGCCATTCGGTGAAGTCGCCGTCTTCGCGCGCGATCTGGAGATGCGCGTTCGAGCCGAGGATCTTGTCGCGCAGGTCAGACTCGAAGCCGTTCATCACTGCGAGGACGAACACGAGCGCGGCGGTACCGAGCCACACGCCGCCGAGCGGCACGGTCGTGAAGAACGTGAAGAACGCGCGCAGCGTGCCGAAGAACACCGCGAGCCCAGCGATCACGAGACCGCCGATCACCAGGCCCAAGATCACGTAGCTCAGCCACGAGCCGGGTGTGATGCCGACCCAGTCCAAGAACTGGATCACCTTGAGCAGCACGAATGGCTGGCTGAGCACGAGGCCGGTAAGCCACAGTCCGATCCCGAGGTACAGGCCGACGATCGCCGGCCGCGAATGATTGACCATCACGCGCAGCACCGCGATCTCGATCGCACGCGTGAGGTACCAGAACGGATCGTTGTAGCCGAGCACCGCGATCGACTTCGAGCCGAACGCGAGCTCGCAGATCGCTCGCAGCACGAGGCCGATCGCGATCAGCCGCAGCGTCTCGCGCGTCCACTTGAACTTCGGCTCGAGCAAGTACCGGCGCGCGACGAACGACTTGAACGCGAAGCCGCTGAAGAACGGCTCGGCGCCAGCGATCCGGATCCACAGCAGCACGCCGAGCGCACCGACCCCGGCCAAGAACGGCAGCAGGTGGTCGCGAATGAACTCGCCGATCAGGGTGACGAACACGCGGTCGCTACTCCGGCCTCATCAACGGGAACAAGATCACGTCGCGGATCGACGCCTGCCCGGTGAGCAGCATCGCGAGCCGATCGATGCCGATGCCTTCGCCGGCGGTCGGTGGCAAGCCAACCTCGAGGGCGCGGCAATAGTCCTCGTCGTAATCCATCGTCTCGGCGGCGCCGGCGTCTTTCGCGCGGAGCTGTGCACGAAAGCGAGCGCGCTGATCATCGGGGTCGTTGAGCTCCGAGAAGCCGTTCGCGATCTCTTTGCCCGACACGAACAGCTCGAACCGATCGCAGAACGCTGGATCGGCATCGTTGCGGCGGGCCAGCGGTGACACCGCGAGCGGGAACTGGGTCAGGAACGTCGGCTGCACGAGCTTGTCCTCGGCGGTGTGCTCGAATACGAGGTAGCCGATGTGTCCGGCGCGAACGCGGCGCTCCATCGCATCGGGATAGCGCTCGATCATCTGCGCCGCCAGTGCAGGTCGTGCGCTCGGATCCTTGAAGCCGTGCACGATGTCCTCGGGCGACTGCGCGAGCGCGGATCCGGCCGGTACGCCCTCGAGCAGGGCGCGCGCGACCTCGCCGGGCGAGATCCCGAGACCGATCGCCGTCTCCGCCGCGAACGCCGGGTCGTCGAAGACGCGAGACGCCTCTAGGACGTGACCGAGCTCGGCGACCGCGGTCGCGATCGGCAGTCGGCGCCAGGGAGCGGCGAGCTCGATGTCGACTCCGTCCCACGTGACGTTCGTGTGCCCGATGACGTCGCGCGCGAGCTCGCCGACCATCTCCTCGGTCTCATCCATCAGGTCGGTGTACGTCGCCCAC
>CAZDGY010000776.1:0-3630 GCA_964504685.1 uncultured Kofleriaceae bacterium
ACGGTCTCGCGCATGCCGAGCGCGCGCGTGATGACGTTCTTGTGGGGGAAGTTGCGCTCTTCCTCTTCCGTCATGTCCGGCTTGGCTTCTTTGTAATCCTCGAGGAGCGAGTGGTCGCGCGTGAGCTGCGTGATCTCGGTATCGCGCACGCGATACACGCGCGAATCGCCGACGTGGCCGACGTAGATCTTGTCGCCGCTGACCAGCGTGCTGACGATCGTCGTGCCCATGCCCTTGTAGCGAAGGTCGCGGTTCGAGGTCTCGAAGATCCGTAAGTTTGCGAGCTTCACCGCGCAGACCAATCGGTTCTCGATGTACGACAGCGAACGATCCATCTTGTACGGCCACGTCGCGTCTTCGTCTTCGCGCGTGCGTTGATAAAACTCGCCGATCGTTTCGGCCGCCATCTTCGACGCGACTTCGCCGGACGCGTGACCGCCCATGCCATCGGCGACGAGGAATAGCTGCTCGTCTTCGATCAACGAGAAATAATCCTCGTTGTGCGTCCGCTTCATTCCGACGTCAGTCTTAGCGGCGTAGCGGATCTTCATGGCCAGCGCGCGAGTCCCCCGCGCAGAACGAAATGATAGGCAACGCGTCGCGGCTGCGTCAACCGAACGGCTGGTGTTCCGGGTAGAGTCCGCGCGATGCGCGCCGAGATCTTGACGATCGGGGACGAGCTGTGCCGCGGCGAGATCGTGGACACGAATTCGTCGTACCTAGCCGCGCGGCTGTGGGACCTCGATATTACCACCCGCTGGATGACCAGCTGTGGCGATAGCGCCGACGATATGACCGCCGCGCTGGCCACCGCGGTGGGGCGTGCTGACATCGTGGTGTGCTCGGGCGGCCTGGGCCCTACCGAGGATGACCTGACCGTCGACGTCGTGGCGGCGCTCGCGGGCGTCGCGCCGGCGATCGACGATGCTTCACGCGCTCGGATGGAGGCGTGGTTCGCGGGGCGAGTCCAAGTGACCCCCATCCAGCTGCGCCAGGTCCGGGTGCCGACCGGAGCGCGGGTCCACGGCAACCCCGCCGGGCTCGCTCCGTGCTTCGAGCTCGCGGTGCGCGGCGTGCCGGTGATCTGCCTGCCGGGGATCCCGCGCGAGATCTACGGGATCTGGGACGGCGCGCTCGGCGCTCGGTTGCGCGAGCTGCGCGAAGCCGGCGGTGACGTCGAGCGGGTCGCGCGGCGGATCTATCGGGTGTTCGGCCGCGGTGAGTCGCAGATCGCGCAGGCGTGCGCCGGTCTTATAGAGGGCGCCGCAGGCACGACGATTCACTATCAGGTGAAGTTCCCCGAGACCCTGGTCAAGCTGGTGGTCCGCGATCGCGATCAAGCGGTCGCCGATGCGCGGCTCGCCGCACTCGACGCAAGCGCGCGCGAACGCCTCGCGGGCTTGGTCTACGGCACCGGAGAGCAGACGCTGCCCGAAGTCGTCGCGCAGCGGCTGATCACGTCGGGTAAGACGATCGCGGTCGCCGAATCGTGCACCGGCGGCATGCTCGGCGAGATGCTGACCCGAACCCCCGGGATGTCGGCGGTGTTCCTGGGCGGGGCGATCGTCTATGCCAACCGCGAGAAAGTGCGTCAGCTCGGCGTCCAGCAGGCGACGCTCGCGGCGCACGGCGCGGTCAGCGAAGAGACGGTGCGCGAGATGGCGACCGGGGCGCGCGAGCGGTTCGCCACCGAGCTCGCAGTGGCGATCACCGGCATCGCCGGCCCCGACGGTGGCACACCCGATAAGCCGGTCGGAACGGTCTGGATCGCGGTGGCCGCCGAGCACGGCGTGACGGTCAAGCGAATCAACTGGCCGCGCGCGCGAGATGAAGTGAGGACGCTGGCCTGCTGGTGGGCGTTGAAGATGATCGAAGAGGAGGTCTGACCGTGCGTCGAGCGAAGCGAGGAGCCTGCCGAGCGGGGCAGGCGGGCGAAGCCCGAAACCGGGGTAGCACCCGCGAGGCAGAGGTGTCCGTACAATGAGACTTTTCGTCGGAATCAGAGTTTCGGTGGCGACTGCGAACGCGTTGGCGGGTTGCGCCGAGACGCTCGCGCGCCGCAGCAAAGATGCCGGGGTTGCGATCAAGTGGGTCGCGCCGGTGAACTATCACGTCACGCTAAAGTTTCTCGGCTACACCCGCGACGATGCGGTGCGCTCGGTCGAAGATGCACTGGCGACCGCGGCGGTCGGCGCCACCGGATTCAGGCTCAAGGTCGCGCGGCTCGGCGCGTTCGATTCCTTCGAGCGCGCGAACGTGTTGTGGGCCGGCGTCGAAGATCCGGCGCCGCTGACCGCGCTCGCCGCGCGGATCGACAGCGCGACCGCAGCGCTGGGGTTCGCGGCCGAGCCCCGACCGTTTCTCCCCCACGTGACGCTTGGCAGACTGCGCGAAACTCGCGCTCTAAAAGACGTCGTGTTACCCATGTCTGAACAAATGTTCGGTGATACCCGCGTCGATGCGATCACTCTGTTTGAAAGCGAAACGAAATCATCTGGTTCGGTCTATCGAGAGATCGCGCGAATTCCGTTCAAAACGGCGTCTCCAGCCCCCGAAACGACGTTCGAGCGTCAGACGGGAGCGCTAGAAACGGCGGACGAAACCGATGACGGCTGGCCTCGCGGGCACGGCCAGTAAAAGGAAGATCGCGCAATGGCCACGTCAATGAAAGAGACCACCACCCCTGCTCAGGCTGCCGCTCAGGTCGCCGCCAACCAAACTCGCGACAAGGCGATCGACGTCGCCCTCGCCGCGATCGAGAAGCAGTTCGGCAAGGGCGCGATCATGCGCCTGGGCAAAGATCCGATCGACCGCGAGGTCCACGTCGTTCCGACCGGCTCGCTCGGGTTGGATATCGCGCTCGGGATCGGCGGCTTGCCGCGCGGTCGCATCGTCGAGATCTATGGGCCGGAGTCGTCGGGTAAGACGACGTTGACGCTGCACATCGTCGCCGAGGCGCAGAAGCGCGGTGGCGTGTGCGCGTTCATCGATGCCGAGCATGCGCTCGACGTCGGCTACGCGAAGAAGCTCGGGGTCAAGACCGAGGAGCTGCTCGTCAGCCAGCCCGACTTCGGCGAGCAAGCGCTCGAGATCGCCGACATGCTCGTGCGATCCAACGCGATCGACGTGATCGTCGTCGACTCGGTCGCGGCGCTGACGCCCAAAGCCGAGCTCGAAGGCGAGATGGGCGACGCCCACGTCGGCCTGCAAGCCCGCTTGATGAGCCAGGCGCTGCGCAAGCTGACTGCCGCGATCGCGAAGTCGCGCACGATGGTCATCTTTATCAACCAGATCCGCATGAAGATCGGCGTGATGTTCGGTTCGCCCGAGACCACGACCGGTGGCAACGCGCTCAAGTTCTACTCGTCCGTCCGCCTCGACATCCGCCGGATCGGCGCGCTGAAGAAGGAAGAGGACGTCATCGGCAACCGCACGCGCGTCAAAGTCGTGAAGAACAAGATGGCGCCGCCGTTCAAGGAGGTCGAGTTCGACATCCTGTACGGCCACGGCATCTCGCGCGAAGGCGATCTCGTCGACCTCGCGTCCGACGCGAACATCATCGATAAGAGCGGCGCCTGGTTCTCGTTTGCCGGCGAGCGCATCGGTCAGGGCCGCGAGAACGCGAAGCAG
>CAZDGY010000777.1:0-3612 GCA_964504685.1 uncultured Kofleriaceae bacterium
ACGCCGACGCGGTACGGTGCGTTTCATGACGCTTCTCGACGAGCTATCGGCGCGCGGCCTGCTCGCCGACGTCACCGATCGCCAAGGGCTGACGCAGCTGTTATCGACATCGGCTCCGGTGTCGGCGTACGCGGGCTACGATCCGACGTCGGCGAGCCTTCACGTCGGCAACCTGGTGCCGACGATCTTGCTGCGCCGGCTCCAACTCGCGGGCCATCGCCCGATCATCGTCGTCGGTGGCGCGACCGGAATGATCGGTGATCCGTCGGGTAAGAGCGAAGAGCGCAACCTGCTCGACGACGCGACGCTCGCGGCGAATGTCGCGGGGATTCACGCGCAGCTCGCGCGGCTGGTCGACTTCGACGACGCGCGCACCGGCGCAGTGCTGGTGAACAACTCCGACTGGACGCGCGGCGTCTCGTTCCTCGAGTTCCTGCGCGACGTCGGCAAACATCTCACGATCAACTACATGATGGCGAAGGACTCGGTCCGCACCCGGCTCGAGGGCGATGCCGGGATCAGCTACACCGAGTTTTCGTACATGCTGCTCCAGGCCTTCGACTTCGTGCAGCTCGCGAAGTCACACGGATGTCGGCTGCAGGTCGGCGGCAGCGATCAGTACGGCAACATCACGGCCGGCTGCGAGCTGCAACGCAAGCTCGGCGGCGCGCAGCTGTTCGGGTTGACCGCGCCATTGTTGCTCGACAGCGCAGGCCAGAAGATGGGCAAGACATCGACTGGCGAGCGCGTTTGGCTCGACGCCGCTCGGACGAGCCCGTACGCGTTCTACCAATACTGGCTCAAGGTCTCGGACGAGGACGCCGCGCGCCTGCTGAGGCTGTTCTCGCTGCGGCCGCTCGCCGACCTCTCCGACCTCGCGGCGGCGCACGACGTCGATCGCAGCAAGCGACTCTCGCAGAAGGAGCTCGCGCGCACGTTGACGACGTGGGTCCACGGCGAAGCGTCGATCGCGCGGGTCGAGGCGGTGACCCAGGTGATGTTCGGCGGCGAGCTCGCCGGCTTGACCGATGCTGACCTCGGAGTGCTCGCGGGTGATGCACCGACCGTCGATATCACGCGCGCCGAGCTCGACGCCGGGTTGCCGCTGATCGATCTGCTCGCGCGCACGGTGACCGACTCGAAGGGCGCCGCTCGCCGGCTGCTGACCCAAGGCGGCGCGCAGCTCAACAACGTCAAGGTCAGCGATGTCGATCGCAAGCTGACGCTCGCGGACCTCGCGACCGAGACGATGCTGCTCGTCGGCACGAAGCGCGATCGGTGGCTCGTTCGCGTGCGATCGTAACGTGGGCCCGCGGATCTTGCTGACGCGACACGGCCAGACCGCGTGGAACGCGCTCGGACGCTTGCAGGGCCACACCAACATCGAGCTCGACGACATCGGTCGCGAGCAAGCGCGCGCACTCGGTACGAAGCTCGCGGGCGAGCGGGTCCGCGCGGTGTGGGCGAGCGATCTGTCGCGAGCTCGTCAGACCGCCGAGATCGTCGCGGGCGCGCTCGGGATCGTCAACGTGCACACCGAGCCGCTGCTGCGCGAGCGCCAGTTCGGTGTGTTCGAGGGCCTGACCCGCGACCAATGCGCGAGCCAGTATCCAGACGCGTGGGCGCAATGGCTGTCGCTAACGGCGGCGCCACCTGGTGGCGAATCGCGCGAGTCAGCGGTCGCGCGAATGAAGGACGCGCTGACGAACATCTTCGACAGTCTCGAGCACGATGCCGGCGTCGCGGTCGCGATCTCGCACGGCGGGGTGATGCGACTATGGCTGAGTGAAGTGCTCGCCGGGCCGGTGCCTCTCGTCGCGAACGGTGCGATCTGCGTGGTCGAGCGCGATTCGCGCGGCTTTCACGCGACCGCGCCGAGCGATCGTTAGCGCTACGGATTCGGTTTGAACGTCGACGCCGGCACTTTGTGCTTCACCGCCGGCACCTGCTTGATGAACGCGGCGACCGCGTGAATGTCCTTGTCGTCGAGCTGCGACCAGCCCGCCTGCATCATGACCATCGGGCCCTGAATCGGCCGATTGTCCGGGCGCATCATCGTCTTGATCGTCTGCGCGAGCTGCTCCTCGGTGTACTTGCCGATGCCGGTGTCCGGATCCGGCGAGATGTTCGACGAGAACACCGTACCGGTACCGAGCATCGGCACCGAGAACGGCAACCCGCCGGCGAACTTGTCGGGTAGCGGCCCCATCGGCCCGGGCGTCATGTGGCAGTGCTCGCACAACATCAGCGACGCGAGGTACTCGCCGTGCTTGACCGGGTCGTCGACCGGATCAGGCGCGTTCGGCGGCTTCGGCGCCGGGATCTTCGGCATCCGTAGCTTGTTCGGCTCGACCACGCGGTCGATCGGTTTGACCGTGCGCAGGTACGCGACGAGTGCCTTGCCGTCGTCGTCGGTCAGCCGGTTGTAGAGTAGGTACGGCATGATCGGGTAGAGCTGCGAGCCATCCGGCCGCACACCCTCGCGCACGGCGTCGAGGATCTGCGCGTCGGTCCAGTTGCCGATCCCGCTGTTCTTGCTCTGCGTGATGTTCGGCGTGCGCCACGTGCCGATCGTGTCGGGAACTTCGAGGCCGCCCGCGAACGGATGCTCGAAGTCCGGGCCCTTTGCGGTAAACGCGGTGTGGCAAGCCGCGCATCCGGCGGCGTGAGCGATGTACGTCCCGCGCTCGATCAGCTTTGGATCGACCGCTGCAATCGTTGGCGGCGGCGGTGGTGGCTTCGCCGGCTCGGCCACGGTCTTCGCAGCCGCGGGCGGCGTCGCCGCGTTCGCATCGTCCTTGTTCGAGCCGCACGCTGCCGCGGCCATCATCAACACCACTGCCCAGATCCGCATGGAAGCCAATGTGCCTGCGGATCGTAGCCACTGGCAAGCGATGCGAGGTATCGACTCCACGCGACTCGGGCGGATCTAGGCCGCGAGCTCCAGCTCTACGCAACGGTCCGTAGCGTCGTCCGGCCGACCGATCGCAACGGCGAAGGTCTGCACCGCCGAACTAGCCGAAAAAGATGAGGGCCCGATCGTTAGATCGGGCCCTCAAAACCCCGGCAGCGTCCTACTCTCCCACAGGGTTGCCCCTGCAGTACCATCGGCCCTGGAGAGCTTAACTTCCGTGTTCGGGATGGGAACGGGTGTGACCTCTCCGGTGTAGCCACCAGGAAAAAAAATTCGAAGTGCGAGCACGGCTGGATGGGTATCCAGCAACTTGTCAGTCGCAAATGATGATCGTGTTCTCTCATCGATTCCCCGACGATGACCAAGGTCATCATGGGTGGCGATAGAGGTGATGGCTTTGACCTTCTCCCGGCGCGTCTCGACCCGCAGTTTGTGGAAACTGCGGTGACGCCGACCCGTTCGCCCGTTAAGGCGCTCGGATGGGAAAATAAGCGGTCAAGCCGCCCGACCGATTAGTACGCGTTAGCTCCATGCCTTGCGACATGTCCACACCGCGCCTATCAACCATGTAGTCTACATGGGGTCTTATGGTGCTTTTGACAGCATTTGGGACGCCTTATCTCGAGGGGGGCTTCCCGCTTAGATGCTTTCAGCGGTTATCCCTTCCGGACATAGCTACCCGGCGATGCGGCTGGCGC
>CAZDGY010000778.1:0-1602 GCA_964504685.1 uncultured Kofleriaceae bacterium
GACGGTCAGCGTATACGTGCCGTCGCGCAGCCCGCCGCGCAGCCGGATCGTGCCGGTCGCCGGTTTGCCCGCCGCCGCACGTACCGCCGGAGCCTCGATGCCGTGATCGACTGCATTGCGCACCAGGTGCAACGTCGCGACATCGAGCGCGGCGAGCACCTCGATCGTGACTTCGGCGGTGACGAGCTCGAACCGCACGTCGATCTGCTTGCCGAGCTCGCGCGCGAGCGTCTTGACGCTGGGCTCGTACTTGCCGAGCTGCGCTCCGCTCAACACCGCGCGTTGGATTCCGATCAGGTCGCGCAGCATGTGCCACGACGAGCGCAGCCGATCGCGTCGCACGCCGCGGGCGACCGCGTATTCGAGAAACGCATCGACCGCGGCCGTGCCGAGCTGCTCGCGCAAGGCGCTCGTCACCCGCGCGTTCGACATCGTGCGGAGCAGCGGCGGCACGCTGCCGGTGCGCGGCCGACCCGCATGCTCGTGGCGCTTGAGGATCGCCTCGATCTGGGCGACGAACCCGGGAATATCGACCCCGACGACCCCGCCCGCGGTCTTCGGCTTGCGCACGAGCATCGCGATGAACCGCAGCGCCATATTGACCACGAGATCGAAGTCGTCGTCGACCGCGTAACCGCGAGCGCGCCCGACGTCGAGCAGGTCCTCGAGCTTGTGGCAGATCAAGTTGACGTCGGTGAACCCGACCACACCCGACTCGCCCTTGAGCGTGTGGACCTCGCGATGGACGAGCGAAGCGGCGTCCTCGTCGAGATGCGACAGGAGTCGCGCCCACGCCTGCTCGACTCGCGCGACGCGCTCGAGCGCGGTCCGCCGGAACTCCACCACGATGTCGTCGATTGCGCCCATCTAGCCGTCGATCGTCACCAGATCAGTGTCGAAACAACTCAACGCGTGCAGCGTGTGTTGCTGCCACGCGATCTTCGGGTTGCCGCGCAGCCGCAGGCGATAGCGCGCATCCGCCGGCAATTCTTGCAAGCGCGCGATCCACACGACGAGCTGCGTGAAGCATGGCGTCGCCATCGCATCGAGCGCGTGCAGGTCGACGATGATCGACTCGGCGCCGCGATCGACCATCTCGCCGTGGACGCTGTCGAGCAAGTCCGACAACGCCGCCGCTGCCGCCGCGTCGGCGGTGCCAGCGAGCCGCAGGATCGCGCCATCGCGGTAATCGACGTCGACGAGCAGGTCGGGCTCGTCGACATCGGGCACGCGCAGCCGCAACACCATCGCGCGCGAGTATAGCCCCGAGCGCAGGCCCGGCGCCTCCTACTTGAGGTGCGCGATCACCGCAGAGGAAGGTGCGCCCGGATCGAGTACCTCGGGTAGCCGCCGAGGTAGAAGTCGTTGCTGACCGCGAGCTCGCAAGTCGCACCCGCGAGTGCGAACAGGCATCTGGATACCGTGCAGCATTTGCTGCAGCGAGTTGTGCCGACCGAGCGCAAACGCTTCGTCGCGCGTGAGCTCGAGCGCGTCGAGATCGAGGCGCCCGATCGCGCGGAGCTTCACGTGCTGTCGAGCGCAGCCCACGGCGGCTCTAGAAGCCGAGCGCGAGACCGAGGCTGAGGTCGGCGGTGAGGCCGC
>CAZDGY010000778.1:1702-3611 GCA_964504685.1 uncultured Kofleriaceae bacterium
CGGCGGCTCTAGAAGCCGAGCGCGAGACCGAGGCTGAGGTCGGCGGTGAGGCCGCTGTTGAGCACCGAAGTGCCGACCGACTTCGTGACCGCGATGCCGGCGAGTGCCGAGAAGTCCGCCACGAATGCGAGCACGTTGTTGAGCTTCTTCATGTAGCCGACGCCGCCGCCGATCAGCAGTGGGCCTTGCGCGACGATGTCGGTGTCCATGCCGCCGCTCTGGCTCTGCAGCTTGATCGTGTTGCGAATGATGCCGGCGCCGACCTGGCCCATGACGCGGATGCCTTCGCCGCTGTTGTCGAGCGAATAGCGCAGGCGTAACAGACCCGCAGGCGCGAGCGTGGCATGTCCGTCGACGTTCGCGTCGACCGGGAACCCGAGGCGGCCAGCAGCGCCCACCGCGATCTTCGGGGTGACGTAGACATCGAGCTCGGGCATCACGACGACGAGGCTGTTGCCGATACAGCACTGGCTCACCATGTTGCCGCCTTCGGTCGAGCCGGTGACGTAGCCAAAGCCGGTGCCGCCGGCGATGATGATCTGGACGCGCGTCGGCTTCTTCGGACCGACGACGACGCCGCCGCCGACACCGCCGACGTTCTCGCCGCCGCCCGAAGCAGCGCCGGCCGTCCCGAGCGGGTTCTCGCCGTCGCCGGCTTTGACTGGAGGGCCACCCGCGGTGAGCTCCATGATATTCGGCGATCCGGCCGAGCCTTTGCCGACGATCACCTTGCCACCGGCGTCGTAGGCTGCGACGTAGTAGTGGACGAGCGAGCCGTGCATGCCCGCCGCCGGAATCTGGCCGACGTATTTGCAGTCGCCCGACTTCGTGAGCTTGGCTTCGGTGAACTCGGTCGCGCCCTCGGGCCGGAACATGACCGACACCTTCGCGGCGTTGACCTTCGGCTCGAGCTCTGCCTCGATCGTCTGGGGCGCGCCACCCTTCGCGGTGTCGATCAGCTCGTGCTGCAGCCCCTTGACCGACTTGCAGTCAACCGCCGGGCCGGTGTCGACCACCGGCGTGCCACCCGCGGGCGGCGTCGCCGCGCCTGGGCCCGCTTCGGCCCGAGCTTCATCGAGTAGCTTTGTGGTCTCGGCCGATTTGTACGCGGCGTCGATCTGGATCTTCGGCTCGATCTGAACCGCGGATAAGAACGAGACCTTGGCGCCTTCGGCATCCGGCACGGCGGCCAGCACGATGCCCAGGTCGAGGTACGCGCGGGCGACGACCGGATCCTTATCGAGCTTTGCCTTCTTCGCGCCGGCGACCGCCTGATTGAGCAGCTTCTTCGCTGCGTCGTAATCCATGAGGTCGTAGCTCTCCATCGCCTCCTTGATCTTCGTTTGAACATCAGCCTTTGGATCGGCGTGAGCCGTTCCGAGGCCAAAGCCAAGGCCGACGAAGATCGCAGCGGACGCGACGAGACTGCGGGAACCCATGCCGGAGTTCATAACAAAGAAACCCGCCCGCGCGATCAGCTTTCCGGAGGGACCCGTAACTTAGGGAAACGAACCCGGATTACGAGCCATCCAGTTGACACGCTGCGACGGAGCGGTACGTGGTCCCGTCCGTATCGGCATTATGACCAGCGACACGGCCCCCTGGGGTTTCGCCTGCAGGTATGATCAGCTCTCTGGCATCGTCGCGGCCGCGACATGAGCTCGCTTGATTCAGCGACGTGTCACGCCTGCGGCCGATCTCGCTACGAGCCGCACCACGGCCACTCCTATGCTCCGGTGTTGAGCACGTACGACCCCACGCTCGGTTTCCCCGAGCCGAACGCCGTCATCGCGAAAGGGGCGACGCACTCCCGCCGCGCGGCCGTCGGCGCCATCCTCCTGTCGGTGGCGGTGGTCGCAGGTTGGATCGCGCTGACCGTCCTGTTCGAGCACGCTGACAAGAGGCCCGC
>CAZDGY010000779.1:0-3608 GCA_964504685.1 uncultured Kofleriaceae bacterium
CCGTTCTTGCCGTTGAACTCGAGCCACGCGACCGTGCCATCGTCGAGCGTCGCTTTCGCCGAGCCTTCGATCTGCGCGAACAACAAGTCGACCGGATCGTCGGCGTACATCAGCTCGAGGTTCTTGCCGGTCAGCGCGCCTTTGCGAATCTCCGCGCGGGTCGCGTACGGCTGGAGCTCGCCCTTGTCGAGCCGACCCCAGATGTGGCGGCCGTGCGCGTCGTGAATGAATGGCGTCAGGTCGACCATGACGAGATCGGCGGGCCGCGCGAGCACCGGCACCTTGAACGAGCCGTGCGGCTTGCGCGACGCGTGGATCTCTTGCACGTAGTAACCGGTGAGCTTGCCTTGCGGGCCGCTCTTGCCCGCAGCGACGAACGGTGCGAACTCCGCTTCGAACATCGCGCGCGCCGCGGCATTGTCTCCCGGCTTGAGCTTGGCCGCAGCAGCGCAGGCATGGCGCCATTGCTTCGCCTTGCCGCCGTGGCCGTCGATGCCGACCGGCTCGTCGTCTTTGAGCTCGCCGAGCTTCACGCACGACTGCAAGAACGACGTGACCGCCTCGGAGTGGTGATCGTCGGCCCAACCCGGCAGGTCGGCGAACTTCGCCTTGGTCAGCGTCAGCTGATCCTTCTGCGGCGCCGGGCCGGCATCGGGCTCACAGCTATCGGCTGCAGCGCGGCGGAGAGGATCGAGGACGAGTGCGAGTGCGAGTACGACGGCTCCGCGCATCACCGAACGATGACAACGCGCCGAGCTAGACGCAAATTTCGCTACTGGATGACCGTAGCGTTCGCGAACACTTCCATCCAGTTGTCGCCGGTCGGCTGATCGATGACCCAGTTCGAGATCAGCAAGTTGCCCGACGCGACCGCGACCGACGCGAAGAAGCCGTACGCGCCCGGCCACGGGTTCGTCGCACCCGCGAGCGAGACGTGGGTCCACATGCCGTTGTCAGAGCGCTGCGCGAGCAGCAGCTCCTGGGTCGTGCCGTCTTGGTAACCGACGATCGCGCCGACCGAGCCCGGTAGCACGAGGCTGGCGTCCGCGAGCATGTCGAACGTGGGCTTGGGCAGGCCGTCGACCGTCTGGCCGACGATCCGGTAGCCATCGTCGACGATCTCGACCGGCGAGCCTTCGGTGACGTACTTGAGCGCATCGCTCGTCGCATCGATGTACGCGACGTGCGCGACGCCGGTCGCGTCGATCTGCAGCGACGGGTTCCATCCGTCGTCGACCCCGCTGCCGCCGTCGAGCACGACCGGCGTGCCGAACGTGTTCGACGCGGGGTCGAGCTTGTTGAGCTTGAGCTCGCCTGCAGTGCGGTCGTAGTACGCGACAACCGGCGCCTGCGTGCTCGGATCGCGCGCCGACGTGATGAACAGGCCGAGGCCGGCGGGCAGCGGATAGACGTCCGGGTTGTTCGGATCGACGACCGGCAGCGGCGCGGTGTCGACGACGTAGGTCGTCCAGTCGGTCGCGCTCATCGGCAGCGCGACGTTGGCCTGTGCATAGCGGACCTCCGCGTGGCCGCCGTTCGCATCGCCGACGTGCGCGAGGTACGCGACGCCCGGGCGACCGTCATCGGCGCGCAGCGTCAGCGACGTGTACATCCCGACGAGCGAACCGGCGTTGTTCGCGATCGAGCCGGTGCCCATGTCGACGACCTCGGTGACCCATGCGCCGTTGATCTTTGCCGCGAACTTGAGGTTTGCGTTGGGCGCCGCCATCGTGCCGCGATCGAAGTACGTGACCATCGGCGTGCCATCGGCGGCGACTGCGACGCTGGTGTACATGCCGACGTCCGGGCCGTCCTCGGCGACGCCGCCGCGGATCATCGAGCCGGGCACGAGCACCGGGCCATCGGGCACGCCGTCGACCCACTCCCACGCGGTGTCATCGATCCGACCGGGCTCGGTGACTTGCGTGACGACGAGGTCGCCGTGCGACGAGGCGTAGGCCGAGACCCAGCCGCTACCGTCGGGCGCCGCGGCGATATGCGAGTACTCGCCGATCCGACCCGGCGGAATATCCGCCGAGCACACGCACATGTTGTCGATACAGAACGGCAACTGGCCCGCCGGGCAGTCGCTGCAATCCGAGACCATCTCGCACGAGCCGTTGCTCTTGTTGCAGCTGCAGCCCTGCTGCATCGAGAACGCCGCGGACAAGCCGAGCCACGTCGCGACCGTGATGACGACCTTGGCCTGCCGCGAGCGGATCAGACGAGCCGCCGCTTGTCGAAGCCACCCCCTACGGCGGCGCCGCACGAGCACCACGACGAAGCCGACCATGACGAGGCCGCCGGTGGTCGGCGTCCGACCGCCAACGCCGCACACGCAACCGGTCGTGCCGGCTTGGCCGTGGAACGGCGCGATGAACGTCGTCGTCTGGTTGCCCGCCTCGTCCTTCGCGAACACTGCGATCTGGCCGTTGACCGCGAGCAGCTCGGCATCGGCGCGATCGATCACTGCGGTGCTCTCCCACTTGGTCTCGGGCGCGATGTCGCCGGGGCGACCGAACGCGACCTGGACCGCGTCGATCGACACGATGTCTTGGACTGGAATCGTCAACGTGTCGCCGACCCAAGTCGCCTTCTCGACATAGACGTGCGGACCGACCGAGTCGATGATCACCGGCGTCGTCGTCACCGCCGACACCGTGTGGTAGTCGCCCTTGACGCGCGACTTGAGGCCGATCGTGTACTTGCCCTGCCACGCGAACGCGGGATCGCTGATCGCGAGCTCGCCGCCGGGCTGCCACTGATGGAACAGACCGCCGTTGAAGTTCCAGTTCCACTCGAGCTCGCGACCCGCCGAGTCATACTGATCGGCCTCGAACGTCACGGTCGGCAGCTTCATGCCGGGCTTGCCGGCGAGCGCGCCGCGGACGACCTCGGGGGCCGGAGTCGAAACGCTGAGCAGGTGCGACGTGCCGGTGCTCGGCGGTTGCGGCGCAGCGATATCGGCGTCGAGCTTGTCGAGCGCTTCCTTCGCGAGCGGCTCTTGCTCGGCGAGCGCGCGGAACGGCGCGCCGGCGCCGAGCGTCGCGTACAACGCCAGGAACGAGTCTTGGCTCGTCGTCACCTTTTGGATCGACAGGTTGTTGAGCGAGAACCCGGCGAACGACGGCACCGTGATGTCCGGCAAGTTGCCGAGCAGCGGGGTCACGAGCGAGAACACCGACGGCAGCACCGACTCGAGATCGGCCGGCGTCTCCTTTACGAACTCGCTGTTGAGCACCGAGATCGTGACGTCGGCGGCGTCGATGCCGAGCAGCGTCGGCTTGATTGTCGCGGGCATGCCCGGTTGTTGCTCGAAGTCGAGGTGGATGCCGGCGTTGAGCGTCAGATCGAGCGTGAACGCGCGAACGTAGCGCTCGAACAAGAATGCGTAGAAGTCGACCTCGAGGTGCGAGAACCCGATCGTGAGCGCCGGGTCCATGCCCTGGTTGTCACCGATCGTGAAGGTCAGCGACCGCTGCGGCCGGGTCACGAGCAGGAGCGGCGCCGTGCCCGAGTCATCGAGATCGGACAGCGACGGCACGAGCAAGCCGATGACGCCGACGTTGAGCTGTCGGATCGCGCTCGTCCCGACGCCGAGGCACAGC
>CAZDGY010000780.1:0-3608 GCA_964504685.1 uncultured Kofleriaceae bacterium
CGCCGAACAGCGTCGCGTCGTGCGCATCGCCGGCGGTCCGCATGCACTGCTTGAGTGTGTAGAGCGGGCTGGTGCCGATATCGCCAAACACCACGCCCAGCGCGCCCAAGCACAACAGCGACAGCGGCGTCGGTCGGGTGCGGGAGTCCGCTGGAGCGCCGGTTGTCACGCAAGCGATGGTAGTCGCTTAGCCGCCGACCGGCTTGATCACGTAGCCCGCGCGTCGCAACCCGGCGAGGAATGTGGCGAGATCGGGCGACGCGTCGAGGATCTCGCGCAGGGCGCCTTCGTGCATCGCGTCGCGCGCGGTCGCGGACATGTACGAGCTCGTCACCGGCGGCGTGCCCGGCGGGAGGTCGGCCGTGCTCGCGATCGGCCCCGGGCGATCGGATAGCTCGAGAATCAGCAACGATCCGTCGAAGACTTGCCAGTGGTGCTCGGTCGGCATGGTGGTGGTTGGGTGGGTCGCGCACGCGGCGAACGCGAGGGCTAGTGCGAGCTTCAAGCGGCGACCTTGTTGTCGGCGTCGTGATGCACGGTGTAGAGCGCGAGCAGGAATTGATACATGTTCGGATCGGTTTTCTCGAGCCACTCGCGACCGTTGTGGTTCGCCCCCATCTGATTCTTGCCGAAGAACGCGTTCGTCGCCTGCGCGAAGTACTCGCGCTCGTTGCTCGCCGCGTAGCTGTCGGTCCACGTGTCGTTCTTGTCGCCCGGATCGGCCTTGTTGTGGGCGTTGTAGAGCTCGACGATGCGCGCGCGTTGCTCGGCGCTGAGCCCTTTCTCTTCGACGCTGTGCGCAAACTCGTGCATGCCGATGCTGTAGGTCGAAGGATAGCCGCTGAGCACGCCCTTGATCTGGACTAGATTCTCCTCGGCGATTGCGATCGAGAAGTTGCCGTCCGGGGTCGGCATGCCGCCGGAGCCGCGCACGGTCGACCAGTCGCGACCGTCGAACGTCTTGCCATTGCCGATGGTCTTGAGCGCCTTGAACTGCTCGACGTCGGTCATCGCTACGCCCGCGGGGATGATGACGATCGTGACCCGCGCCTTGGCCATCTGCTTCTTGGCGTAGTCGTTGTTGCCGATCTCGTCGGTGATGAACTCGGCGCAGTGATCGATCGCCGCGGCGTGGACACCGGCGGCGGCGAGCACGCGAATGCCGAAGAACGTCGCGGATTGTGGCGCGGTCAGGACCTCGGCCGGGGCGGCTGCGGTCGATGCCGGGGTGGTCGTGACGGTCGGGGCTGGAGCCTCGGCGGGTGCCGGCTCGGCATCGCGTTCGCGCTGCGCCGCGGCGGGAGCGCCCGGGATCCGCTCGGCACCTTCCGCGGCGCCCGCAGCGTCGATCGACGTCGCGCCGACGTGCCGGTTCATCGCGGCGCGGATCTGCCCCGACAGGGCGTTGCCCAGCTGCTGTTGGATCGCGGTCCACAGCTGGGGATCATTCTCGTGACCGACGTCCATGATCGCTTTGGCGAGGCGATCGGGGTTTGTGCCGCGAGCCATACGCACGACCTGATGGAGTAAACCGCGTCCACCGTCGGATTGCGCATGACCGTGCGCAACCGCGAGACCGGGCGCAGCCGTGGCCGCGTGCTCGGCGACCGGTTGCGCTGCGGCTGGATCAGCCATGCTCGTGCTCGGTGTTACGCCGGCGTGTCATGGCTCTTCCCTGCTGTGATGTGACAGCGGCTTTGTAAGTTAAACGCATCGCGACTGCGGATTGCGCTGGCATTCCGGCCAACTAGCTGGGCGCGCGCATTTCTTGTCAGGTTCGTGCGCGCACGGAGTACTCACCAACGACATGGGAACGATCGAGAAAACGGATGTCGAGCTTGTCGAAGCCAGCCGCCGCGGCGAGCTCGATGCGTTCGGACACCTGGTCGCTCGCTACCAGAACGTGGTGTGCGCGGTCGGGTACAGCTCGACCGGCGATCGCATGCTCGGCGAGGACGTCGCGCAAGAGACGTTCATCGCCGCGTGGCGGCAGCTCGATACGGTGCGCGACGTGATGCGTCTCCGGCCCTGGCTGTGCGGGATCGCGCGCAACCTCGGCCACAAGGCGAAGAAGCGCACGCACCGCGAAGAGCTGGTCGAGACCGACGAGCATGCCGGATCCGAGCCGAGCCCGTTCGACGAGCTCGCCCGCGGTGATGCCGAGCGCGTCGTCCGCGATGCGCTCGCGCGCGTCCCCGAGACCTATCGCGAGGTGCTGGTCCTCTACTATCGAGAGGACCAGTCGATCCGCGAGGTCGCGGAGACGCTCGGGCTCAGCGAGGACGCGGTCATGCAGCGGCTGTCGCGCGGCAGGCGCTACCTCGCCGATGGCGTGACTGCGCTCGTCGAGCGCTCGCTGAAGGGCTCGCGGCCCCGCCGCGATCTCGTCGCAGCGGTGCTGGCCGCGATCGCCGCCTACTTGATTCCTTCCCATGTCGATGCCTCCACCGTGAAACCGAAACCGAAGGGATCGACCATGCTAAAAATCGTCCTCGCCACGTCGGCGCTCGCCGTCGTCGGCACCACCGCGTACTTGATGCGCTCGCACTCCGACGCGCCACCTGTCGCGACCAGCACCGCCAAGTCGTTGCTGCATTTCGGTTCCGGACCCGCGCGCGCGCCGACGCTCGGACCGACCGCCGCGCCCCATCTGACCGCCGCGCGCAAGGCCGCAGCGAGCGACCTCGGACTGCTCCCCGCCGACTCTGACATCGTGTTCGGCGTCGACATGGCGCGTATCCAGAAGGCTCCGCTGTGGCAGATGTTCGTCGCCCCGGGGCTCGCGAGTGCGAACGGCTTGCACGACTTCGTCGCGAAGTGCGGCTTCGATCCGTTCGCGTCGCTGACGTCGGTGTCGATCGGCGTCAAGGGCCTCGGCCCCGACACGTCTCCAACCGGCACGGTCGTCGTGCACGGCTTCGACAAGGCCAAGGCGATCGCGTGCATTCAGACGGAGGACGCCGCGGACACCGAGCACATCGTGACCATCGACGGCGACGTCGTGCTGTTCGACCCCGCGCACAAGGGAGCCCAGGCCGGCTTGACGTTCATCGACGACAGCACCGCGCTGGTCGTGTTCGGCGCAGGCCCGATCACGAAGGCAAGCGTCGACAAGGTCGCTGCCGGCGATAGTGGGCTCGAGTCCTCGCCCGGGTTCGCCGACCTGTTCCACAACATCAACAGTGACGACCCGCTGTGGCTGGTGGTCGCCCCGAGCTCGCCGCTGTTTCCGGTGATGAACGCCGAGCTCAAGAAACACGCCGACCTCGAGCTCCACGCGCTGTACGGCTCGATCGACATCACCGACTCCATCGTCGTCGAGGCGGGGATTCGCCTCGCTTCTCCGGATCAGGTCAGCAAGGTCGTCGCCGAGGTGCAGAACAAGCTCGGCGCGCTCGCCGCCAGCGGCACGCTGTCGCAGTACTTCGACCAGCTCGACGTCAATGCCGACGGCGGTGACGTGATCATCAGCATCGCCGCGAACACCGGGCAGCTGATGAACATCGCGAAGGCTCGCTCGGTCCACGCTCATGCGAGCGCGACCCCGGCCGGGCCCGACGGCCCGGGCACGTTCACGGTCAGCGCGAGCGTGCCGCTGGGCGACTCGC
>CAZDGY010000781.1:0-3603 GCA_964504685.1 uncultured Kofleriaceae bacterium
ACTCGGTCCGCGCGACGAAGCAACTGCGCTGCTACGCGGAAGGCGCGAACAACGCGACCTATCTCGTCCTCGCCGCGTGCGACACGATCGCGATCGCGCCGCTCGGTGAAGTCGCGATCCCCGGCCCGGCCGCGCTGCCGATCCACGTCAAGCCGTTGCTCGATAAGCTCGGCGTGCAAGCCGACTTCGTCCACATCGGGGCATACAAAGGCGCCGCCGATCCGCTCGTCCGCGATTCACCGTCGAAAGAAGCTGAAGAGACGCTCGGCGCGATCCTCGATCGCCGTTACACGACGATGGTCGACACGATCGCGGCGGACCGCAAGCTCGCGCCCGAGGCGGTCAAGACGCTGATCGACACCGGCTTGATCCCCGCCGAGCAAGCGAAGACCTCGCAGCTGATCGACGAGGTCGCGAGCTACGAGGTGTTCCGCGACGAGACGAAGCAGCCGTGGCGATCGATCGAAGTCTCGCCCGACCGCAAAGACATGCTGCACACCTGGACGAAGATCGCGCGGTTCGTCGGCGCGATGCCGCCCGAACGTCCGGCGGGTGATCACGTCGCGGTGATCTACGCGCTCGGCAACATCGTCGATGGCAGAGGCGAAGGCGTGCTCGGAGCACGCAAGGAGATCGCAGCGGAAACGCTGATCGCCGCGATTCGCGCGATCACCGCGGAAGACTCGGTCAAGGCGGTCGTGCTGCGCATCGACTCGGGCGGCGGCAGCGCGCAAGCCTCCGAGTTGATCTGGCGCTCGCTCGCCGAGCTGGTCGCGAAGAAGCCCGTCATCGTCTCGATGAGCGATGTCGCGGCGAGCGGCGGTTACTACATCGCGAGCGGTGCGACGAAGATCTACGCGCTCGACGATACGATCACCGGCTCGATCGGTGTGATCGGCGGCCATATCGCACCCGCTGCCGCGCTCGCAAAGATCGGCATCAACACGTTCCCGACCGGCCGCGGCAAGCGCGCGACGATGTTCGCGAGCCTCGGTCCGTGGAACGACGACGAGCGCGATGCGATCAAGAAGACGATGGAGAGCGTCTACGACACGTTCATCGGCCGCGTGGCGGACGGTCGCCACAAGGCAAAGGACGTGATCGAGAAGATCGCAGCCGGGCGCGCGTGGACCGGCGCTGCGGGTAAGGAGCTCGGCCTCGTCGACACGATCGGTGGGCTCGACGAAGCGCTCGCCGAGGCGAAGCAACTCGCGAAGGTCGACGCCGGCAGCGAGCTCGAGATCTATCCGCCCGAGCCGACGCTGCACGACCTGATCGTCGGCTTTGGCCAGGGCGGCAGTCCGTTCGGCGTCTCGCTCGGCACGACTGCGATCGCCGAACAGCTCCGCGCGTTGTCGCCCGAGGTCGCCGACGCCGCAGCAACGTTGCTCCAGCTCGTCGAATCGTTTCGCACCACGACGATCCAGGCAGTGAGCGTGCTGCCGGTGGTCCGGTGATGCGCGCGCTCGTCGTTGCAGCACTGCTCGCGGCCTGTGGCGGCCACGACGAAACCGCGGGCGCGCCGGCGGCAAAGCTCGCTGCGGTCGAGCGCCCGTCCGTCGCAGATGGCCCGCATAGCCGGGTCGACGAGGTCCGCTTCGACAGTGCAGCGCTCGGCGTGTCGAAACGCTACTTCGCGTACCTCCCGGCGAGCTACGACAAGCGCCGCGACGCCCGCTTTCCGGTGTTCTTCTACCTGCACGGCCTGACCGGCGACGAGATGAGCTGGCTCAAGGGCGGTCACCTCGACGCCGCCGCCGACAAGCTCGGCCTCGAAGCGATCGTCATCATGCCGGACGGCGACGACGGCTGGTACTCCGACTCCGATTCGCCGGTCGACTACGACAAGTGCATGAAAGACGGCACCGGCTTGTTCATGCCCGCCTCGCAGAAACCCGCGGAGACCTGCGTTCGGCACCGCAAGTACGAGACGTACATCACGCGGGATCTGATGAAGGACGTCGACGCGCGCTATCGCACGATCCACCAGCGCAGCGGTCGCGGGATCGCGGGTCTATCGATGGGCGGGTTCGGCGCGCTCCAGCTCGCGATGCGCCATCCCGATCTCTATGCCGCCGCAGCGAGCCACTCGGGCGTCGACTCGATGTTCTACAAAGCGCCGCATCCGTACGAAGCGGGCAAGGTCGTGCTGATCACCGACGTCACCGATTGGCAGCGCGCGGTGCCGCAGATCGGCGACTGGGTCGTCACGTTGTTCGGCACCGATATCGCGAACTGGAAGGCGCACGATCCGGTGACGCTCGCGCAGTCGCTCGAGCCGGGCAAGCTCGCGCTCTATCTCGACTGCGGGACCGAAGACGACTTCCAACTTCAAGACGCAGCGTCGTACCTGCACGAGGTGCTGACCGCGCGCCACATCGAGCACACGTTCTTTCTCGGGCCGGGCGGCCATAACTTTGGGTTCTGGGGCCCGCGTCTACCCGAAAGCCTCGCGTTCCTGCGCGCTCACACGAGCCCGCCGCAACAGCCGTAGCTACGCGCGCGCCGCGGGCGGCATCAGCAGTTGCGAGATCAGCTCGGCGGTCGCGAGCCAGTGCTTGCGCCAGCTCTCGGTCTCGCGCCGCCCAGCGCGCGTGAGGTGATAGATCCGTCGCTTGCGACCGGTCGCCGACACGCCGTCTTTGACTTCGACAAGCGCCTCGAGCTCGAGCTCGTGCAGGAGCGGATACAGCGTGCCTTCGCTGAGCTCGAACGCGGAGCGCGTCCGCTCGGCGAGGGTCTGACACAGGCCGTAGCCATGGCTCGGCTGCTCGGCGAGCAACGCGAGCACGATCGCTCGCAACGCACCTTTGGGAATCTCGCCCTTGCTGCGGGTGTCACGCGCCATGGTCCGCTCGCAACAACGCCCTCTCGCGGCGCGCGCGTCGCATGACGTGCAGGGCGTACGAGCCGTAGCCGAGGCCGATGAACGCGGCCGGAGCGAGCACGTCGTTGCTGACCGCTTCCGGAATCACGCCGGCGACGAAGCCGGCGAACACCGCCATGAACACCGCGATCAAGGAGCCGAGGTAACCGGCGACCGCGCGGCCACGAGGCGACGCCGGCGTACGCAGCTCGATCGACGCGCGCGCCTCGGCGAGCACGGCGACGCCGATTCCGCGCGGCGCGAACAGCCACAGCACGCCGAGCCCGAGCACCGCGGTTGCCGCCGCGAGGCCGAGATCGACGGGGTAGCTCCCGGAGCGTTGCACCAGCGCACCGACGACGGCGAACACGGCCGCGGCGGCGAGCGCGGACGCCAACCCCCGCGCGGTCGCGTGGCGCCATTCGATCGCGAACCCCGGCTCGATCCTCTCGAGCGACGCGCGCAGCTGGTCCGGATCGCCGAGCGCCGCGAGCGCCTCGTGCTCGGCTTGCACTTGATCGGTGCCGGCGGCGAGCGCAGCGGCGATCCGACTCTCGAGATGATCGAGCAGCTCGACCTCGAGCACCGCGCGGCGTGGCTCGGGGATGCGCAGGCTCGCGATGAAAGCGCGCAGCTCGCCGGTCGACTCGAACATGTTGCCACTATACCTCGACATCCGAGGTATGGCAATTCGAATCGCTAGGCCATCATCGCGGTCAGCGCCCGCACCGCATCGC
>CAZDGY010000782.1:0-3602 GCA_964504685.1 uncultured Kofleriaceae bacterium
GATCATGAATGTCGGGTTGTGGATCTACGACTCGCTCGCGTTGTTCCGCTCGCCGAAGTTACACCGCACGTTCCGCGGGACAAAGGCGGCGCTCGGCTTGGAGCCGCGGCTCGAGCCCGAGGGCCTGCGCGGTGCGCTCGAGTACTACGACTGCGCGACCGACGACGCGCGGCTCGTGCTCGAGAACGTGCTCGATGCGATCTCGCTCGGCGCGCACTGCCGCACGTACTCCGAGGTGACCCGACTCGATCGCCGCGCCGATGGCCGGCTCACCGGCGTCACTGTCCGCGACGTTCTGACCGGCGAGGTGACGAGCGTCGGCGCGCGCGCGGTCGTGCTCGCCGCCGGCGCCTGGACCGACGAGGCGATCAAGCGGTTCGAGTTGCCGTTCGAGCGCAACGTGCTGCGCCGGACCAAGGGCGTTCACATCGTCGTGCCTCGCGATCGGCTGCCGCTCGCCCGTGCGATCACGCTGATCTCGCCGGTCGACGGGCGCGTGATGTTCGCGATTCCGTGGCGCGAGCGCACCGTGCTCGGCACGACCGACACCGACTTCACCGGCACCGCCGACGAGGTCGCCGCCGACGCCGACGACGTCAAGTATCTGTGCGACAGCGGCAACGGCTACTTCCCCGGCGCGAAGCTCGAGCCGAAAGACGTGATCGCGACGTGGGCGGGCTTGCGACCGCTGATCGCGGCGCCGCCGAACGTCGACGAGTCCGACGTGTCGCGCGAGCACGAGGTGTTCACGAAGAGCGACGGGCTCGTCGTGATCGCCGGCGGAAAGCTGACGACCTATCGACGGATGGCGCGCCAGACAGTCAACGCGACGCTCAAGCTGTTCACCGAGCTCGGCGAGACCGTCGAGGTCAAGCGCACGACGACGAAGCATCGGCCGCTGCCCGGAGCGGTCAACGTCGAGCCCGCCGATCTCGAAGGGGTCGCCGCGATCGGTCGCAAGCTGATGAGCGACCACGCGCTCGATCTCGATACCGCGACCCACCTGTGCGGCGTCTACGGTGCACGCGCACCGGAGCTCGGCTCGATGATCGCGGCCGATCGCGCGCTCGGCGAGCGCATCGATCACGAGCTCCCGTACGTATGGGCGGAGATCGACTTCGCGGCGACTCACGACTTGGCCCGCACGGTCGACGACGTGCTCGCGCGCCGCGTTCCGCTACTGCTCGTGTCTCGCGATCAAGGCTTGAGCGTCGCCGGTCGTGTCGCCGATCGGCTGGCGGCGATCCTCGGCTGGTCGCCTGCCCTGCGCGACAAGCTGCTCGCCGCCTATGGCGCCGAGGTCGCACTCAGTCGGCGCTGGCAGCAGTGACCGAGTCGTTCATCGCGACGTTCGGCCTCTACGGCGGCACGCTCGTGATCGCGTTCGTCGCTGGGATGTTCCCGATCGTCAGCATCGAGATCTTCCTCGCGGGCGTGACTGCCGTCCGCGGCGCAACCGCTGGCGAGCTGGTCGCGTTGATCACGCTCGCGGCCTTGGGCCATCAGGTGGCCAAGACCGTATGCTACGTCGGCGGGACCGGCGTGCTCGAACGGCCGCAGGTCAAGCGCCGAGTCGCGAAGATCCAGCCGACGCTCGATCGCTTGAACAAGTATCCCAAGCTCGTCATGGCGGTCGCTGCGACCATCGGGTTACCTCCGTTGTGGGTGCTCGGCTTCGTCGCCCGGCCGCTCATGCACATGCGGTTCGGCGTGTTCACCGCGATCTGCCTCACCGGGCGCATCGCCCGCTACTCGGTCATCGCGCTCGCTCCGATCGTGTTTGACTGGCACCCGTTCGCGTGAGGCGTTTGCGGTGACGAGGGAGCGCGACGATGCGGCATGACCTATAGTGTCCCCGTGTCCGCAGCTCCCCGCGTGCTCGTGGTCGACGACGAGCGCAACATTCGCACGACGTTGACCGTGTGCCTCGAAGGCATCGGCGCGAAGGTCGTTGCGGTCGGTACGCCCGATGCCGCGCTCGCCGCCGCCGAACGCGACCCGTTCGATCTGGCGTTCGTCGACCTCCGGCTCGGCGCTCACGACGGGATGGCGTTGATCCCGCGGCTGCTGGCTGCTCGACCCGGGCTCGCGATCGTCGTGATCACTGCGTACGCGACGATCGACACCGCGGTCGAAACGATCAAACGCGGCGCCAGCGAGTTCCTCGCGAAGCCGTTCACGCCGGCGCAGATTCGCCACGTCGTCGACGTGGTGCTCGCGCGCCGGACCGCCGAGCTCAAGATCGCCGGGCTCGAGGCGCAGCTCGCCGACGAGTTGCCTGGCGTCGACGTCGCGACCGAGTCGCCGAAGATGCGCGCGACGCTCGAGCTCGCGACCCGCGCCGCGGCGGCCGATGCGCCGCTGTTGCTCCGCGGAGAGAGCGGCACCGGCAAGAGCGTGTTGGCGCGCCTGGTCCACGCTCGCAGCAAGCGCGCCGCGCAACCGTTCGTGACCGTGAGTTGCCCGACGTTGTCCGAGGAGCTGCTCGCGAGCGAGTTGTTCGGTCACGCGGTCGGTGCCTTCACCGGAGCGGTCCGCGATCAACCGGGCCGGGTCGAAGCCGCCGACGGCGGCACGCTATTCCTCGACGAGATCGGCGACATCTCGCCCGGGCTGCAGGCGAAGTTGTTGCGGTTTCTTCAGGACAAGCACTTCGAGCGGGTCGGCGAGACTCGGACCCGACACGTCGACGTTCGCGTCATCGCGGCGACCAACCGCGATCTCGATGCCGACGTCGCGGCGGGTCGATTTCGCGAAGACCTGCTGTTTCGCCTCAACGTCATCGAGATCGCCGTACCCGCGCTGCGCGAGCGCGCCGAAGACATCGTCGAGATGGCACGCCGGTTTCTCGCGTTCTTCGCGAAGGCTGCGGCGCGCCCTATACCCGAGCTCTCGCCGGCCGCCGCCGCAGCACTGCGCGCGTATGGATGGCCCGGCAACGTCCGTGAGCTCCGCAACGCGATCGAGCGCGCGGTCATCCTCTACCCCTCCGCCACGCTCGGCATCGAGGCCCTGCCCGACCGGGTCGCCGGCACGGCGAGCACACCGCCCAAGGTAGGCGCTGACTTCACGCTCGATCAGCTAGAGCGCGAGCACATCGAGCGCGTCGTCGCACGCACCGCGACGCTCGACGACGCCGCTGCGATCCTCGGCATCGACGCGTCGACGCTCTATCGCAAGCGCAAGAAGTATCAGGACGGCTGACGCACCTTGCGCCAGCGCTGCAATGCGACCACCGACCAGATCGCCTCGACGCCGCCGAACGGCCATGCGCCTTGTAGGAACCCGTAGGTCGAGCCAAGCGCGCACGCGACTGCGAACACCGCGATCCATCGCGGCGAGCGCGCCTCGAGGGCATAGCTAACGAGCATCAGCGTCACCGCGCACAAGCCGAACAAGCTGAGCGCATCCACTAGATCGTCTCCGGTGCGAGTGGCACGGTGAACCAGAACGTCGCGCCCTCGCCCGGTTCGCCGGTGACGCCGATCGCGCCGCCATGCGCGCGCACGATCTCGCTCGCGATATACAATCCCAGTCCCGCGCCGCCGGCCGGAGCGCCCGGCGCGCGCACGTACTTGTCGAAGATCGCGTCTCGGTACTCC
>CAZDGY010000783.1:0-3596 GCA_964504685.1 uncultured Kofleriaceae bacterium
GCCGCACGGCATCGCGGTGACGCCCGCGCGCGAAGGCGACGAGCTCGAGATCTGACCGTGCGGGCCTACCGCGCTGCGATGATCGTTGCCGCGCTCGTCGCGCCAGCGCCCTGAACGTCCGACATTCGGACATCGGCCGGACGTTTCGGACGCAGCGTTCTCGGAGATCACAGCGTTGCGCTGGCGCGATCCGTGCTGTTGCGACGACGGTGCCCGGATATACTTCTGCCATGCGTGCCATTTGGCTCGAGGTGCCCGAGAGTTTTCTCGAGGAACGTCGACGGTACGGCCAGGACAAGAAGGACGAGCTCTGGGACGGAGTCCTTCACATGGTCCCGCCGCCGAAATTTGTACACGAAGATGTCGTCACCCGGCTCGTTATCGCGTTCACCGCGATCGCCGAGCGCCGCGGTCTGCGCTGCGTCACCGCCGGCGTGTTTCGCGGTGACAAGAACTATCGGGTGCCCGATCTCACGCTCGGCAAACCGGAGCACGTCTCGGAGCGCGGGTTCGAAGGCGCGGAGCTGATCATCGAAGTGTTGTCGCCAAACGACGAGAGCCGCGACAAGCTGCCGTTCTATGCGAGCGTCGGCGTGCGCGAAGTCTGGCTGATCGAGCCGCGCACGCGCACCACCGAGCTGCTCGCGCTGCGCGACGATCACTACGCGCCGGTGCCATGGATCGCCGGCCGCGCGCGATCGCCGGTGCTCGGCATCGAGCTCGAGCTGGTCGCGACCGCTGAAGGCCCGACGCTCGAGCTGCACGACGGCTGCGAAGTCACTATCGTCTGAGCGACAGCTCGACGAGCTCGAGCTTGCCGTGGCGCTTGCCGAGCGTGACCGGAATCGGGCCGCGCAGAATCTCTTGCGCCATCACGCGATCGTCGCCTTCCTCGTCGAGCAAGGCGCCCGGCAGCGGATCGCCGAGCATGATCGTCCCGATATGCGGATGGGCGCCGCGGATCTCGGATTCGGCCCAGTCGAACTTGCCGCCCTTGTCGTCGGTCACGACGAGCAAACCTTCGTCGAGCGCGACCGTCCACGGTTTGCCGCCATCCGTCCACTCGATGTGCATCCGGTAGTTCGCGTGCGCCGCCTTCGGATCGGCGAGGTAACGCGCGATGTCGGCGGTGTGAAACAGATCCGGCATCGCGAGCCGGAACTTCACGAGCAGGACGTCGTCGCGGTGCCCGACGATCGGGCCCGAGATGATCAGCGGACGCGGCCAGCCGCGGTTCCACGACACCGACACGCCGGCGTCCCAGCCGCCGACAAACATCTGCGGCGGAGGGACGTCGACCGCGGTCAACCCGAGCACGGTGGCCGGCAGGCCCTCGGTGCCGTTGACCGAGAGCTTCCACGGCGAGTCGATGATCTTCGAGCCATCGTTCGATAACACCTCGAGCGGACCTTCGAAGTGCCACGCGATCGGCTTGCCCGCGAAGCGGTCGCGCAGCTGACCGAAGGTCACGAGGCTCGGCTCGACGAGATGCGCGTCGAAGTCGTAGAACCCATGCAGCTGGATCACGTCGTCGAGGGTCAGGCCGTCAGGCGCTTCGCCGGAGAACTGCCACTCGCCGGCCTTGCTCAAGAACGCGACGACACGCGTGCCCGGCTTCAAGTAGACGTGACCGCCTGCGGGCACGACGACGAGGTCGCCGGATTTCTTGCCGCGCAGCGCGGACTCGACGTGCAGCTTCACCGCGAATTCGTTGCCGGGATGCGCCAAGCCGCCGAACGTCGCGACGACGACGTCGGGTGACGACGCGATCACGTCGTCGAGCGAAGTCGCCATCGGGTGCGCGGATGCGATCGCCGAAACCGCAAGCGTCGCAGCGATCGCGAACCGCTTCACATCACGCCGCTTCGCCGTGGCACTTCTTGTACTTCTTGCCCGAGCCGCACGGACACGGCTCGTTGCGCCCGACCTTCGCGGTGGACACGAACGTGCCTTGGCGTTCGCCCGGACGCCGACCGGTGAGCGCCGCATCGAACGCTTCGACAACGACTTCGGTCGGCTTGATGATCACGTCGGCGGTCTCGGCCGCCATCGCAGCTTCCTTGACGTCCTCCGAGATCAGCTCTGCGAGCTTCGCGTAGATGTGCGGTTGCGCGGCGACGAGCGGCGGCGCGACGCGCTCGTGCACCGGCTTGTCCGCGAGGCCCTCGATTTGGCCGAGCGCCTCGGTGACGATCTTGTCGGCGTCGTTGAGGTTCGCTTGGGTCAACCGCGGCAACGTGCCTTCGTTCGCGCGATCGAACATCGACCACACGAGCGTCGCGTAGAACACCGCGGCTTCGCCGACCGCGTCACCGTGCTCGGCGCGCACCGAGGCCGCGTGCTGCAACAAGAACGGCTGCTCCTTCTGCAGGCGCTGCGCGAGCTTGTTCATCGCCTTCTTGTCGCCGCGCTTGTCGAGGCGGGTGAACGCGGCGATCGTGTTTTCGACGGCTTCTGCGGTGACGATAGGCGCGGTCATGCGCGCTGAAGATACCGAAAACCCGGCGCTAAGGCGCGAGCTGGTCGACGCAACCGCCCGCGGCCGGGCACTTGCGCGGGAACAACCCGACGTCGACGAGCGTCAGGGTCGCGCCGAGATACTCCGGCTTGAGGTGGCCCATCACGCGATCGGTGCCGGACGGAAAATTGACGAGCAGCGACGGCAACGGTGGCTTGCCCTCTGCCGGCTTGGCGGAGAACACGGCCTCGAGCTCGAGGCTCGTCGCCGCTGGCTCGCGCTTGAACGACACGACCAGGCCCGGATGTTGCGCCGGCATCTGATCGGCCGGCTTGCCGGCGAGCGGGTCGATCACGTTCACCGTGATGCAGCCGGGCTTGCCGCAGCCGGACAGCGTCGTCGATTCCCATCGGGAGATTCGCGAGTCGATCGCGGCGGCGACGGCAGCGGCGTCAGGGGGCGGCTTGCGCGCCGCGATATAGACCGTGCGCGAGTTCCAGTTCGCCCACACGTTGAACGGGCGAAAGAAGGACAGGCCAATCGCGCCGTCGATGTCTTCTTCTTCCCACCGTTTGTCGTCGTACGGAATGATCGGAACGTCTTGCACCGCGATGTTGCCGACGGTGATCGCGCCGACCGCCGCTTCCGACACGGTGCGCGAGCTGCCGGCCTCGTCCACGACACCAAATGGCTGGGTCTGATGCGCCGGAATTTGCGCTTTGTCCCACAAGCTGCGCCGCAGCTGGCTCGCGACCGCACCGAGATCGAGATGCATCGCGAACGACTTCACGCCGACCGTCGCCGAGATCAGCTTGCGACCGAGGGGTACGACCTGAGCGTTCGGGATCTTGCTATCGACCAGGTCGTAGCGCATCGCGGAGAAGCCCTCGGGCGGCTTCCACGTCGCGGTCGTCACCAGGTAGCCCATGCCGGCGTCGCGATCGAAGCCGAACACGAGTGAGTCGGCGAGCACGTCCTTGCCGATCACGCCGCGAACTTGCCGACCGTCGATGTCGTAGGTGCCGGGCTTGGAGACCATCGCCGAGATTTTTTCGACGACCAGCGTGCCGACGTGAAGGTTCAGGACCTCCGCGTAGAACCTGATCTGTTGCGTGTCGGTCTCGTCGAGCCGCTGCGG
>CAZDGY010000784.1:0-3594 GCA_964504685.1 uncultured Kofleriaceae bacterium
TGACCGTCGCGAGCGGCACGTAGGTCTCGAGCTGGAGGTACTGCTCCTCGGTGATCGGCACGAAGTAGTACGCGAATGCAGCCTGCGCGGCGAGCACGCCGCCGGCGACGATCATTGCGACGAGCAGGAACTGGCGAAAGTGATACTCGTCGAACCGCTTGAGCGGCGAACCGACGGCGAACAATCGCTCGCGAATCTCCGCGAGGATCTGCGCCCACCACACCGCGCGCACGCATGAAACGATGTACGAGTAGACCGAGGCGAGCGATGCGAGCTCCACGACCCGCTCGATCGGCCAGTCTTCGTAGACGTACAAGAACAACCCGGTGAGCGCGGCCGCCGCCGTCCACAACCCGGTCCGCAGCAACAACGCACGCACCGGCCCTTTGAGCGTGATGCGATACGCGCGAGCGGCGAGGTCTTTGCTGACTTTCACCCCGCGGCGCCGAGCGGTGACGACTTGCCACAGCGGCAGGAACCACGCGGTGATCGCAGCGATCCACACCGCGATCGCGCCGATCCCGACGGGGAGCGCAGTGCGCGCGAGCGTATCGGCACCGAGACCGCCGAGATCGAACGAAACCCACAGCGGGTAGCCGACCGCTGTAACCTCGAGCGCGCCGAGCACGAGCGCCGGGACAAGGAACCGGCGCTTGAACGGAACGGAAGCAAGCTGAGCGACGAGCGTCATCGAAGACGCGTCGGATCGCTCTCCCTGCATCGACTCGGGGCTCACCGCGGAAGAATAGCCCGCAACTGCTCTATGATGGGGCCATGAGGTCGTGGCCGCTGATCGCCCTCGCCGTGCTGGCGAGCGCCCCAGCCTCGGCGCAGGCCCTCGAGCCGATCACGAACCGCAACTACGCGATCGACCTTTACGAGGGTACGGCGCTCGGCAACATCACGACGATCGCGATGGGCGGCGCAGCGGCGGCGAACGCGAGCGGTTCGTCGGGCACGCTGATCAACCCGTCCGCCGCGGCGGTGCGCTCGACGACCGACCGCGACTCGTGGAGCTGGGACTACCACCTCGATTACCTGAACGGTGGCTTGTCGGCGGACTACGACAACGACGGCCTCGGCACCGGTCAGCGGACGAGCCTGTCGTACGCGACCGCCGGCTTTGCCCTCCGGGTCCAGAACTGGGCCGGCGCGATCACCGGTACGATCCAGAGCGTTCCGCTGTCGCTCGATGCGGCGAACGGGTCGATACCGCCGACCGGTCAAACGCTGCGGTTTCGCGCCGCGGTCGCGAAGTGGTTCCCGAAGTGGGACATCGCGATCGGAGCGGGCTTGCAGATCGCCGAGCTCGACGTTCGTCAGGGGTGCGATCAATTCACGTGCCCGGCGTTATTCTCGATCGATGGCGTCGGGCTCGAAGCCGGCGCGCAGTGGATCCCGCGGTTGGAGAACTTTCGGCTCGGCGCCGCGCTCGCTACGCCGATCGCCGGCGGCAACGTCACCGCGAGCGAGTGCAATCCGCTCGATTGCCAGGGCTACATCTTGCCCGATCAAGTGGTCTCGGCCTGGCGGGTGACGACCGGCCTCGCGTACCGCTGGGCGCCGTCGTTGTGGAACCAGACGACGTACACCGACTTCCGCGACGAGCGCGCGTTGACCGCGGTGCTCGATCTCGTCATCGTCGGCCCGTCGGCGAATGCCTACGGCCTCGACGCGTTCGGCATGAACGAGCTCGAGCGCTCGGGCCGGCACACCTCGTGGTCGCCTCGCGGCGGCGTCGAGTACGAGATCTTGCCCGGTCGCTTGCGCCTGCGCGGCGGCAGCTACTGGGAGCCCGGCCGGTTCGAAGGGGTCGGCGGGCGCGTCCACGGCACGTTCGGCATCGAGGTCCGTGCGTTCGAGTTTCACGCGTGGGGCTTGCGCCGCGGTCGGCTGACGCTGACCGGCGATGTCGCAGACCGCTACGACAACCTCGGCATTTCGATCGGCCTCTGGCACTGACCCGGCCAGTTGCAGCCGTCGGCATCTTGCGTCATGTTCCGCGCACCTCATGCGTAGCTACCTATGGATTGCCGCCAGTTTCGTCCTCGTCGTCGGTTGTAAGAAAGACAAGGGCGCCGATCCGAACGCCCCGACGGCGCCGACCGATCCGGCGATGAAGAAGCCGAACGATCCGCCGGCCGAACCGGTCGCGCGCGATCCGAACGCGACCAAGCCGAGCGATACCGAGGTCCGCGCCCCGGTCGCCGCCGATCTCGCGACCTACACGAAAGATCTGACCGGAACCGGCCCCTTGACTGCGACGATCGACACCAGCATGGGCACGTTCCACTGCGAGCTATTCGGCGACAAGGTGCCGATCACGGTCGCGAACTTCGTCGGGCTCGCGACCGGTAAGAAGCCGTGGCAGAACCCGAAGGACGGCAGCGTCGAGACCGGCAAGCCATACTTCGACGGGTTGCCGTTTCACCGCGTGATCCCGGGCTTCATGATCCAGGGCGGCGATCCGCTCGGCAATGGCACCGGTGGTCCGGGCTACGACTTCGACAACGAGATCGTGCCCGATCTGCGCATCAAGGCCGGCGTGCTTGCGATGGCAAACGCCGGAGTCAAGCCGGATGGTCACGGCACCGACGGCAGCCAGTTCTTCATCACCGAGAACGCCGATCACTCCGACTTGAACGGCGGCTACACGATCTTCGGTCAGTGCAAAGAGCCCGAGCTGGTCAAGAAGATCGCTGCGGTGCCGCGCGACGCTAACGATCGTCCGAACGACCCGGTCACGATCACCAAAGTCACGATCAGCAAATAGCGATGTCCGAGGAGCCCAAGCGACGAACCGGCGGCCAGCGTGGAAGTACGCGACGTACGTGCTCGCACGGATCACCCAGCGCCCGCGTTAGCTGAGCTCGGCACGCGAATCAGCGAGTAACCTTCGCGGCACCGGCGCGCACTGTGCCGGCATGCGACTACGCCACACCTTCGCTTTCGCGCTGACCGCTTGCGCCGTCACGACCCGGCCGATGGCGCTGCGCAAAGTCACGCTCTATCAGAACGGCATCGGTTACTTCGAGCGTGCCGGTCACCTCGGCGGCAACACGCTGCACCTCGCGTTCTCGCGCGCCGAGCTCGACGACGTGTTGAAGACGCTGACCGTGATCGATAACCGCGGCGGCGCGGTCGCGACGGTCGAGGTCCCGACCGTGCGCGATAGCGATCGCAGCATCGGGCTCGGCGTTCGGCTCGGCGCAGGACGCGTTCACGACGTTGCGGTCAGCTACGCGGTCCCGACGCCGACGTGGAAGGCGGCCTATCGAGTCGTGCTCGACGACACGTCGGGCGAACGCCCGACGCGTAGCGCCGCCGCAGGCGGTGCGGAGGTAGACGACAAAGCGGGGTTGTTGCAAGCGTGGGCGATGGTGAACAACCAGACCGAAGAGGATTGGGGCAGCGTGCAGCTCACGCTTGCGACCGGCGCGCCGATGTCGTACGCGCTCGATCTCCACACCCCGCAGTATGCGAAGCGTCCCGATGCGACCGGTCACCTCGTCGCCCCGACCGTGTTAGGCCCGGTCGATGACGAGCACGCGCTCGGCCCGGACCGCGACCGCGACGGGATCCCGGACGCGCGCG
>CAZDGY010000785.1:0-3579 GCA_964504685.1 uncultured Kofleriaceae bacterium
CCCGCTTCGGCATTCTACCTGATCCGCGCGATCAGTGCACGTTTACGGTTAGCGAGTAAGTGCCGCAATTCGTGCCGAAACCGTCGAGGATGACCCAGACCATCCCCGGCCCGGAGACCGCGACGTTCGCGACCCCGCCGTCGTTCGGGTTCGTCGTGCACAGGCCGGAGTCATCATCGTTACACGCCAGCTCGGCGCCGCCGACTTGGTCGACATAGACGTTCGTGTCGTATGAATTACCGGCATTACACGTGTTCGCGTCGATCAGCGCGCCGCCGGGACAGGTAAGGACCCAGAATCCGACGTCCGGCGCGGTGTTGCTCGTGTCGACGCAGCCCGCGGTCGACTGCTTGCCTTGGCCGCAGGTCGTGCCGGTCATCGTGCTCATCGCCTTCTGGCTCTCGGCCGCGCTGCCGGTCCGCCCGGCGTGGGCCACGACCAAGGACAACGCGCCGGTCTTCGTCGTGTCATCGAGCTCGGCGACGACGATGCAGCTCGTGCCCGCGGGTAGCGTGACCGCGAGCTGGCTGGTCTCCGCGCCACATGCGCCGGTGTTGCACGACGCATCGTCGTGGACCATCGGGTCGGTACACGCGGCGGCGTAGACGCGCAACGACGTGCCGAAATCCGAGCCGAGCGTATCGAAGTAGATCGTCTCATCGGCGGCGAGCGTGATCTCGTAGTAGACGTCGCGCTCGGTCTTACCGCAGCCGGTCGGCGCATCGTCGTCCGCATGGGCATAGCGAACGTCGGCGGTGAACGTCCCGCCGGCCGAGACGTCGATCGCGCCGGCCGGTTCGTCGTTCGGCGGACACGTCGGATCGGCGCCGTCGCAGTCTTGATCGATGCCGTCGCCACAGATCTCGAGCGTCGGCACACAGCCATCGCGCAGCCGCGGACCCGAATCCGCGTTGCTCAGCTCGCACGTTCCGCTCGCGACACAGACCAGGCCCGGCGGACACGCGCCGTCGCTATCGCACTGCGCGCCGGTCGCCGGGTGTGGCGCGTAACACGCAGCGAAGAGCGCGACCGCTACCGCCGCACTCTTCAATGGAACGTCACCTCGACCGAGCCCGCGCCGCAGGTGTTCGAGTTGCCGGTGACGCCGGTGTAGAACAGGCCCGGCCCGGTCAGCGTCAGCGAGCTGATCAGCGAGTCCGCCGCGGACATGCAGCCGCCACTATTGAGATCGCACGCGAGGATCGCGCCGGTGGCGTCGGCGACGTAGACGATCGTGTCGAACGTGCTGACCGACGGGCAGGTGTCGGCATCGATGACCTCGGGTCCCGGACAGAGCGTGAAGAAGAACACTGCATCGGGTTCCTTGTCCGGCAACATCGTCACGTTCGGGCACGACATGATCGTCACCTTCGACGTGCTCTGGCAGGTGTCGATCAGCGGGCTGATCCGTACGGGAGAGGTCCCGACTGCAGCCGGCAGCTCGATCGCATCGCGACCTCCGACCACGACGTTCAACGTGACCGCGCCACCGATCACGCTCGCCGAGCGCTGCGCCACGACGATGCAGGTCTTGCCGCCGGGGATGCTGACCGCGAGCTGGCTCTGCTTGGCGCCGCAGGCGTCATCCTCGCATTGCGGCGGGTACACGGCGACGTTCTGGTTGATGACGTCGCACGCCTGCCCCGGGTAGACGCGAATCGTGGAATCGAAATCGGAAGCGAGCGTGTCGAAGTAGTAGATCGACGGTGAGGTCGGAGCCGCTTGGTAGAACACGTCGTGGCCATCGCCGGTGCCCGCGCCGCACATCGTGTCGACGTCGTCGGCGTGGGCGTACAGCACGTCGGCGGTGAACACCCCGCCGAGCGTGACGTCGATCGGCGCGGTCGGGAGATCGTTGCTCGGACACGGCTGATCGATGCCGTCGCAGTCCTGATCGATACCATCACCGCAGATCTCGATCGTCGGCAGACAGCCGTTCGGATCGAGGCACGTATCGGTCGTTTGATCGCAGACTTGCCCCTGCGGACACGAGCTGTCCGAGCCGCACTGCGCCCCCAACGCCGGATGCGGGCCGTAGCAGCCGGCGGCGAGGATCGCCGGAATGACCGCGCGCACCTGCACATGATCCGCCGAGGACGTCGAGAGAGTCAACGTTCCTGGTACGGGCGGCGGGGCGCTGTGGCCCACCGCACTCGCGAGTCCCTCCTAGGCGCCTGGCTTCACATAGATCTGTGCGCCACCGTCCCGAAACTCCGCAGCCTTCGCCGCGAGGCCGGCTTCGATCTCCTGCTTCGCGGCGAGCTCCCGGACCTCGCCGGTGATCTTCATCGAGCAGAACTTCGGGCCGCACATCGAGCAGAAGTGCGCCGACTTCGCGCCATCCGCGGGCAGCGTCTCGTCGTGGAAGTCCTTCGCGGTGTCGGGATCGAGGGACAAGTGGAACTGATCGGCCCAGCGGAACTCGAACCGCGCCTTCGATAGCGCGTTGTCGCGATCCTGCGCGCCGGGGTGGCCCTTCGCGAGGTCGGCTGCGTGCGCCGCGATCTTGTACGCGATCACGCCGTCCTTGACGTCGTCGCGATCCGGCAAGCCGAGGTGCTCCTTCGGCGTCACGTAGCAGAGCATCGCAGTGCCGAACCAACCGATCATCGCCGCGCCGATCGCGCTCGTGATGTGGTCGTAGCCGGGCGCGATGTCGGTGACGAGAGGCCCGAGCGTATAGAACGGCGCTTCTTTGCAGAGCTTGAGCTGCAGATCCATATTCTCTTTGATCTTGTGCATCCCGACGTGGCCGGGACCTTCGATCATCGTCTGGATATCGTGCTTCCACGCGATGTCGGTGAGCTCACCGAGCGTCTCGAGCTCCGCGAGCTGCGCGCGATCGTTGGCGTCGGCGGTCGAGCCAGGGCGCAAGCCGTCGCCGAGCGAGAACGCGACGTCGTACTTCTTCATCACCTCGCAGATCCGTTCGAACTCGGTGTAGAGGAAGTTCTCGCGGTGATGCGATAGGCACCACTTCGCGATGATCGATCCGCCGCGCGACACGATGCCGGTCGTACGATTCGCGGTGTACGGGATGTACGGCAAGCGGACGCCGGCGTGGATCGTGAAGTAGTCGACACCCTGCTCGGCTTGCTCGATCAACGTGTCGATGAACATGTCGATGTTCAGCTTCTCGGGATCGCCGCCGACCTTCTCGAGCGCCTGGTAGATCGGTACCGTGCCGATCGGCACCGGCGAGTTGCGAATGATCCACTCGCGGGTCTCGTGGATGTTCTTGCCGGTCGACAAGTCCATCACCGTGTCGGCGCCCCACTTGACCGCCCAGCGCAGCTTGTCGACCTCTTCGCCGATCGTCGACGTCACGGCCGAGTTGCCGATGTTCGCGTTGATCTTTACGAGGAAGTTGCGACCGATGATCATCGGCTCGGACTCGGGATGGTTGATGTTCGCCGGCAGGATCGCGCGACCGCGAGCGAGCTCGTCGCGCACGAATTCCGGCGTGACGATCTCGCGTAGCGCGACGAACTTCATCTCCTGCGTGATCATGCCGCGCCGCGCGTAGTGCATCTGACTGCGGTTGCCGCTGTCGCCGTCCTTGAGTCGAGCCGCGATCCA
>CAZDGY010000786.1:0-3578 GCA_964504685.1 uncultured Kofleriaceae bacterium
CGGGTTCGTCGCGACGTCGGGGAGCTTCGTCGTGTCCTCGATCGCCCCGTACGCCGCGACATTCACGCTCGGCGATCTCTATGCGCGAGATGGCTCGTCGACCGACGTCGGCGCGGCGATCGCTGGCGAGGTCACCGGCTGCCTCGCGACGGAGTGAATCATCGCGCGACCAGCGCGATGCCGTGGTTCGCTTTCGCATCGCCGACGAGCGCGAGCGAGCCGTCGAGGAAGCCACGCCACGCGGCGCCGATCACGTCGCGGCGCCAGGTCGCGAGCGCGGGCAACGCGGTGATCGCGGCGAGTCCGGCTTCGTCGGCGGTGCGCGCGAACTCCTCGGCATCGCTCCGGGTCGCGAGCAGGCGCGATGCGATCCGCGAGTCGTCCGCGACGACGTGTGCGATCGCGAGCAACAGCTCGGCCCAGCGTTGCGCGCGCACGCTCGGTGCGTGCGATGGCTGGCGCGCGATCGCGGCGACCGCGCTGACATCGGCGGTCGCGATCGCATCTGCGATCTCGTCGGCGCGTTGCCGCGCGATCGGCGAGACGCCCTTCGCGTTGCGTACCGCATTGCCGTCGGCGCGATGGCGCGCGAAGTCGATCAGTAGCTTCTCCCCGAGCACCTGGCCGAGCGGGCGATCGAGCTCGGTCGCGGTGCGAAATCGCCACGCCGCCAGCGCGATCCCGGCGGCGAGCCCCGCGCGATCGAGCGTGCGCAACCCGGCGATGTCGCGCCACGCGGTGTCGACGGTCACGCTCGCCGCCTCGAGCGCATCGCGCGCGACCTCGGCGGTCTCTGCGCGCGCCCACGCGATCCGCTCGCCGAGCCGGTCGCGCAACGTCGCGTAGATCGCGTGCAGGTGCGCGACATCGCCCGGCGCATACTCGAGCTGCGCGGGCGACAGCGGCCGGCGCGCCCAGTTCGTGAACTGCGAGCCCTTCTCGAGCTCGATGCCGAGCAACTCGCGGACGAGCGAGCCGAGCCCGACCTGGTCGCCGATGCCAGCGAACGCGGCCATGAGTTGCGTATCGATCAGGCCGGGCATCGTCGCGGCGCCGGGTCCGAACCGTTGCGCGAGCAGCTGGAGGTCTTGCCGCGGCGAATGCGCGACGACCATCGGGTGTGCGGCGAGCGCATGGACGACCGGCGCGACATCGACCGCGAGCGGATCCAACAGGCGAATCTCGGGCACCGCCGCGACGATCTGCCGCGCCGGGGCATCCAAGCTCACGTGCTCGCCGAGCCACGCGACTTGCAACAGGCACAGCTTGGGGACGAGCCGCTCGGCCGACGCGAACTCGACATCGAACGCCACGAGTGGCGCCGTCGCGAGCGCCCGCGCCGTCGCGGCGACCTCGCCATCCTCTGTCACGAGCACGGCCCACGATAACCCGCCCGCACCGCGCTCTGTTAGATTCGCAACCACCGAGGGATGCATCAATGACGAACAGCTTCTCCAGCAAAGCGCAGATCGCAGTCGGCAACAGCAAGATCGAGCTTTATCGGCTCGACGCGCTCACGAAGGCGAAGGTCGGCGACGTCGAGACCCTGCCCTACTCGCTGCGCATCCTGCTCGAGAACCTCCTGCGCTACGAAGACGGCAAGACGGTCAACCCCGCCGACGTCACCGCGGTCGCGAGCTGGAACCCGAAGCAACGCGTCGAGCACGAGGTCCAGCTCCGCCCGGCGCGCGTGCTGATGCAAGACTTCACCGGCGTGCCCGCGGTGTGCGACCTCGCGGCGATGCGCGATGCATTCGTCAAGCTCGGCAAGGTCGGCAAGTCGATCAACCCGCTGCGCGACGTCGATCTCGTCATCGATCACAGCGTGCAAGTCGACGAGTACGGCACGAACGCGTCGTTCCGCCACAACGTCGACCTCGAGTACAAGCGCAACTACGAGCGCTACTTGTTCTTGCGCTGGGGCCAGCAGGCGTTCGCGAACACCAAGGTCGTGCCGCCCGGCACCGGCATCTGCCACCAAGTGAACCTCGAGTACCTCGCGAAGGTCGTCTACACGAAGGACGGCGTCGCGTATCCCGACTCGCTCGTCGGCACCGACTCGCACACGACGATGGTCAACGGTCTCGGCGTGTTCGGCTGGGGCGTCGGCGGGATCGAAGCCGAGGCAGTGATGCTCGGCCAGCCGATGGCGATGCTGATCCCCGAGGTCGTCGGGTTCGAACTCACCGGCAAGCTGCCGCCGGGCTCGACCGCGACGGATCTGGTCCTCACCGTCACCCAGATGCTGCGCAAGAAGGGCGTGGTCGACAAGTTCGTCGAGTTCACCGGCCCGGGCATCGCGGCGCTGTCGGTCGCCGACCGCGCGACGATCGCGAACATGGCGCCGGAGTACGGCGCGACGATGGGGTTCTTCCCCGTCGACGACGAGACGCTGAACTACCTGCGGTTCACCGGCCGAAGCGACGACCAGGTTCAGCTGGTGGAGCGCTACACGAAGGAGAACCTGCTGTGGCGCGACGACCGCGCGAAGCTGCGGTTCAGCGACACGCTGTCGCTCGATCTCGGCTCGGTCGAGCCGTCGATCGCCGGGCCGGCGCGGCCGCAGGATCGCGTGCCGCTCAAAGACTCGCGGCGCGCTTGGCGCAAGTCGGTGCACGCGCTGCTGGGCGACAAAGCCGGCTGCGACGAAGCCGCGATCGACACCTGGCTTGGCGAAGGCGGCAAGCCCTCGCCCGGCCGGCTGGCCGACACGAAGCCGGTCAAGACCTCGCACGGCGCGTTCGACCTCGGTCACGGCGCGGTCGTGATCGCCGCGATCACGAGCTGCACGAACACGTCGAACCCGTCGGTGCTGATGGCCGCGGGCCTGCTCGCGAAGAAAGCGAACGCCAAGGGCCTGACCACGAAGCCGTGGGTCAAGACCTCGCTCGCGCCCGGCTCGCAAGTCGTCACCGATTACCTGATCGCCGCGGGCCTGATGACCGAGCTCGAGCAGCTTGGCTTCTACCTCGCCGGCTACGGCTGCACGACCTGCATCGGCAACTCCGGCCCGGTCGACGACGCGATCGCCGCCGCGGTCAAAGACGGCAACCTGGTCGTGACCAGCGTGCTATCCGGCAATCGCAACTTCGAGGGCCGGGTCAACCCGGTCGTGCGCGCGAACTACCTCGCGTCGCCGCCGCTCGTCGTCGCGTACGCGCTCGCCGGCACGATGAACATCGATCTCGACGCCGAGCCGCTCGGCACGGGCAGCGATGGCAAGCCGGTGTTCCTAAAAGACGTATGGCCCTCGCCCGCCGAGGTCGCCGCCGCGATCCGATCGTCGATCAAGCGCGAGCAATACGTCGAGCGCTACTCGCACGTGCTCGACGGCGACGACGCCTGGCGCGCGCTCGCGGTACCGGCCGGCGACACGTTCGCGTGGGACGACGCCTCGACCTATATTCGCAAGCCGCCGTTCTTCGACGACCTCGCGCCGACGCCGAAGCCGCTGACCGACATCAAGAACGCGCGCGTGCTCGCGGTGCTCGGCGACTCGATCACGACCGACCACATCTCGCCCGCCGGCAACATCGCGAAGGGCGGACCGGCGGCGAAGTACCTCGACGCGCACGGCG
>CAZDGY010000787.1:0-3577 GCA_964504685.1 uncultured Kofleriaceae bacterium
GCCGCAAGGCGATCTCGTGCCCCGGCGCGGCGGGCTCGGCGACGACCACGGCCCGGGGTTCGCGAAGGATCACAAGCAGCAGGCGCGGCAAGTCGGCGCGACGTGCACGGCCTGTCACGACCGCTCGGAGTGCGTCGACTGCCACCAAGGCGTCGTCAAGCCGACCGACTTTCACCCGAGCGACTATTTGCTGACCCACGCGATCGACGCGCGTCGCGGGCGACCGGATTGCTCGGCGTGTCATCGGCTCGAGAGCTTCTGTGTCGGCTGTCACGAGCGCTCCGGGCTCGGCACGCGCGCTCAGACCGACTTCAACGCGACCGATCCGGCGCGCGCGTTTCATCGCCCCGGCTGGGCGTCGGCGATGGGCGGCCCGAACTTGCACGCGCAAGAGGCGCGACGCAACGTGCAGAGTTGCGCGTCGTGCCACCGCGAAGAGGACTGTTTGACCTGCCACAGCGCCGAAGTCGGCAAGGGGCAGTTCTCGCCGCATCCCGCGAACTGGCGCGGCAGCGCGCAGTGTCACGCGCTCGATCGCGGCAACCGCCGGATGTGTTTGCGCTGCCACATCGCGAAGGACGAGCTCGGCTGCGATTGGTCGAAGCCCTCGGCGCGGATGTAACTCAGTTCGCGAGCCAGGGCTTGATCTTCGGCTCGAGCGCCGCATGCGCCTGGTCGTGATCGGTAAGCGGCTGGCCAACCGTCTTCGCCGTGATCGGCGGGATCGAGTTGCGCATCCGCACCGCCATCGCGACATGAAGTCCGGCGCGGGCTTTCATCGCGATCGGGCTCCAGAACGGATCGCTCTTCGAGATCGCGTCGTCGAGCATGTCGAAGCTCGGCTTCGTCGCGTCGGTCATCGCCGCGATGCCCGCGTCGTCCGGCGTGACCTTGAGCGCGTTGAGACTTTGCTCGGCTTGGCACATCGCCATCGCGATTTTCGCCGCGATGGCGGGCTGTGGGATCGACGCCGATGCCGGTGGCGTGCCCACTACGGCACAATCATCGGCATGAGCGAGGCCCGGGACTAGGATCGCGAACACGGCAGCAAGTACACGCGTGGACATGACCGCATCCTGCCAGAACTCGGTCCGGAGCCAGGGTCGCCAGCGTACGATTCTACCGGCCGTCCAGCCAGGGCTTGATCTTCGGCTCGAGCGCCGCGTGCGCCTGATCGTGTTGCGTCAGCTCCGCGGTCGTCGTCGTCGCGGTGATCGGCGGCACCGAGTTGCGCATCCGCACCGCCATCGCGACGTGGAGTGCGACGCGCGCCTTCTGCGCGTACGGCGCCCAAAACGGATCGTCTTGCGCGATCGCCGCGTCGATCAGGTCGAAGCTCTGCTTCGCGGCGTCGGTGATCGCCGCGATCCCCGCGTCGTCGGGCGTCAGGTGCAAGGCGGTGAACTTGCGCTCGGCGACGCACATCGCAAGTGCGATCCTCGCGGCGGTGCCGGGCGCGGCGATCTTGGCCGACGGCGGAATCGTGCCGACCTCGGTACACCCGGGCGGCGCATCGAGCTTGGGCTCCGCGTAGGCGGCGACCGGGACGAGCAACGCGAGCGAGATGAGTAGGCGGCTGGACATGGATCTCCGAACGGTCAGGGTGTGCTGACGCTGCCGAGCCGAGTAGGCACGGCGAGGCTGCAGTTGCGCGTGCACAGCTCGATCGCTTCGGCATCGCCGACCGCCATCGCCTCGACCCGCAGCCACGCCGAGATCGCGTGCGACACGGCGTACTCGTGGCGCGAGTTCCACAACCACGCAGCCATCGTCGTGGCGGTGCGGTAGACGTGCGGGAACGCGAGCCGGCGTACATCGAGGCCGCCCGCTGCGGCGGTCGCGTCGTAGCTCGCGCGCAACGCGACCCATTCGCGCCACTCGTCGATCGGCGCGCGGATCGCGCCGGAGTGGCGGCGATCGGCCCAGCTCGTGAAGCCGGCCTCGAGCGCGTCGAGTCGGCCGTGACGCAAGCGATGCGCGAGGCCGTCGCCGACGATGCCGCGCGCGCGAGTCAGCGATAGACCGGCGCGATCCGCGGCGCGGCCGAGCTCGTCGGTGACGCTCGCGGCGATGTCGCGCAGCGCACGATCGGCGGCGCCGAGCGGCGCGTCGAGCTCGAGCGCGCGGCGGGCGAGCCACGTGCGAGTCGCCGGGTCGGCAAGCGCGGCGTCCCAGGCGGCGACCGCACGAGCGAGTGCAGCCGGCGTCGGGACATCGGTCGCGAACGCGAGCTGAGCAGCGATCGCGCGCGGTAGCGGGGCGGCGCCACGCGCGTCGTCGTCGGCAGTCGCGATCGGCTCGGGCTCGCTCACCGTGGTGGCGGCGGCGGGCGCGGGCGTCACGGCCAGCGCGGCGTCGAGTAATGGCCGAGTCGCGCGGCGAAACGGCGCGATCAGCCAGCGCGCGTGAAGCTCGACGACGCTCGGCGTGCCGGCTCCGGTCCGCCGCGACGCGATGCCTTCGAGCAGATACGTCAACGAGCTTGCGGGCCACGTCGCCGCGCGGCCGTCGTCGGCGAGCTCTTGCCACGCGCCGCGCTCGGCGGCATCGCACGCGAGCCACTCGCCGGCGAGCTCGCGCACCGCGGGGTGATCTTCGACGATGAACGCGGTCGAACGCATCAACTGGCGCGCGGACTCGGCATCGCCACGACCTGCGGTCACGAGCGCGGTCGTCACGATCTCGGCGTCGCCCAGCGGCACTCGCCGATCGCGTCGCGCAGCGATCCACGCTTCGCCGGACGGCGTCGGCCGATGCGAGTGCGCCCATGCCGCGACACACAGGGCGTAAGCCTCGGGGTCGCGCATCGTTCCGAGTCGCGCGATCCAATACGCCGGTCGCACCGCGCCGAGCGGCACGAGCACGTGACGAGCGAGCAGCGGATCGAGCAGCGGCACCGCGAACAGCGCGACGAGGCCGATCGCCAGCGGCCACCAGCCGATCATCCACAGCAGCTCGGCGACCGCGAGCGTCACCCCGACGAGCAAGCCTCCGGTCACGCCGGCGAGCACCGACCACGCGAGATAGCGCCACGTGCGATCGCGACGGCGGGCATCGAGGGCATAGCGATGCAGACGCAAGAACGCGACGTAGGGCAGGGCGTACATCCGGATCACGGCCTCCACCCGAGCGAGCGCCGCAAGCCGGTCGGCGCGGTCTGCGGGGCCTCGCGAGCCGGCGCGGCTTCGCGAACCGGCGGTGCATTGCGCGCCCACAGTTCGGCGAGCAACCGTTGATACGGATCGCGCAATGCGGCGACTGCAGCGCGCACGGCCTCGGCGGTGCGCTCGCGCGGCCCGAGCGGCGTCTTGAACGACTTCGCGTCGGCAAAGCCGAGCTCGAGCATGCCGAGCAGCTTCTGCGCTTCGCGCTCGATCTCGACGCGGCTCGCATCGGGCGACACCCCGAGCACGAGGAACGGATTGTCGTCACCACGCGTCGTCGGCTTGGTCATCGCACCCCCGAGTCGAAGCCCTTCTTGCGGGCCTCACTGTCTTCCGGCAAGAGCTGCCACAGCGCTTTAACGACGCGGCGCAGCTCGTCGTTGTCGCCGCGGTCGATCGCGGTCTTGCCTTCG